>JBAUHP010000264.1:0-7383 GCA_049680345.1 Albidovulum sp.
ACCTTGGTCTGAGCAAAATGGCAGAGGCCTCCAATACCCATGAGTACTTCCAACTTTCGCGCTTGTCGCGATGGCATATCGAGAGCGACGCCATCAATCGTGCATTGGCCATGGTGGTCGAGGCGCAGTCAGCATTACCGATGGCACGGTTCTGGGGCGCAGGCGTCACTGCTTCCAGTGACGGTCAATTCTTCCCAACAACCCGCCAAGGGGAGGCCATGAATCTCATCAATGCGAAATACGGCAACGATCCGGGGCTGAAGGCTTACACCCATGTCTCGGATCAATTCGGCCCCTTTGCAACACAGGACATCCCAGCGACAGTCAGCGAAGCTCCCTATATTCTCGACGGTCTTTTGATGAACCCGACAGGTAGAAAAATCCGGGAGCAATATGCGGATACAGGCGGCTTCACGGATCACGTTTTTGCTGTGACTTCACTTCTGGCCTATCGGTTCATCCCGCGCATTCGCGATCTGCCGTCCAAACGTCTGTATGTCTTCGATCCAGCATCTACACCGAAAGAACTGAAGGGATTGATCGGTGGCAAGATCAGAGAAAACACGATCATTGAGAACTGGTCGGATATCCTAAGAAGTGCGGCCACCATGGTCGCAGGCATCATGCCACCCAGTCAGCTCCTGCGAAAGTTCGCATCTTATCCCCGCCAACATGAATTGGCTGTAGCCCTTCGGGAAATCGGCCGCATCGAGCGCACGCTCTTCATCATTGACTGGCTGCTTGATGCCGACATGCAGCGGCGCGCCCAGATTGGCCTGAACAAAGGCGAGGCGCACCATGCTCTGAAAAACGCTCTGCGCATTGGACGTCAGGGCGAAATCCGCGACCGAACCGCCGAGGGACAGCACTACCGGATGGCGGGCCTCAATCTGCTCGCCGCAATCATTATCTATTGGAACACTGACCACCTTGGACGCGCCGTGGCGGCCCGAAAACACGCAGGTCTCGATAGTCCGCATGAGCTTCTGTCGCATATCTCACCCCTCGGATGGGCGCATATCTTGCTCACAGGCGAATACAGGTGGCCAAAATCGTGATCAAAAGAGCTTATGATACGATTCCGCCCCCAGCCGGAGTCGACCCCAGTAACTGCAGTTCGTTGGCCAGTCCTGCCCATGATCGCGTGAAATCACTGCCCGCGATCGCGTGAAACAGGTGCCCGCCTTCCCGTGAAATCACTGCCCACGATCAGCTGAAATCAGTGCCCGCAATCACGCGAAACGCGCAACCCCGGCGGACTACCGTGCCCGGTGGCAGCTCTCCAAGGAGTATCCGCTTGTCGCGTCGGCCTACAGCAAGTACCGCGCCAGAACCGCGAAAAAGATCGGCCTTGGGCGCAAACCGAAAGCCGAGTGATCTACAAATTAGTGTGAGCGATACCAGTCGATGCAGTGTGCAGAGAAAGGCATTGCTTCCCAGACCTGACCTTCGTGGATCACGCAGCGAAGGAGCTAGAAGAGCCCGACTCGGCCATTGTGATTTTGTGCTGCGCGCGCTCGCAGCACAAAAAATGCGGCGTGAGCGAAAACCGCCATGCCGTCGCGCGGCGAGAGAAACGGCCATTCGTCGACCGCGCAGCAATTTTGAAGGGGTAAATTCACGGGTCGCGGACAAAACCGACCTTGGGTGTTTGAGGTCGAATGTCTGCAATCGTTGTTCTCCATTCAAAGTATCACGACGTTCTTATCGTATCCGTCGCCGCAGCAACCATACAAAGAACACCCCGCCGACCAGACCCGTGACAATCCCAATGGGCATGTCGTCTGGGGCCATAATAGTCCGTGCGATGATATCTGCCCAAACGAGAAATACGGCACCAAAAAGCGCAGAGACTGGAAGGAGACGGTGGTAGTCCCCGCCGACGAGCAGGCGGACGATGTGCGGTATCATCAGGCCGACGAACCCGATGATACCGGAGAATGCGACCATGACGCCCGTGATCAAGGCACCAATGACAAAAACCGTCAATCTGAAGCGGGCGACAGGAATGCCCAGCGTGGTGGCTGTTTCGTCCCCGACCGTCATGGCATTCAAGGTTCCTGACTTGAGCCACAGATAGGTCCCGCACCCCAGCAGGGTGACGGCGGGATAAATGAGTTGGTTCCACTGCGCCAAACCAAGACCGCCCAACATCCAAAAGACCACCGTGTGCGTGGCCCTTGGATCGCCAAGAAAGATCAGCACGTTTGCCGCCGACATCACGATGAAAGATACGGCCACGCCAGCCAGCACCAACCTGTCCGCACTGGTTGCGGATGCGAATTGCGATACAGCAAGAACAATCAGTGTGGCCCCAAGTGAGCCGAGGAACGCTAACAACGGAACGGTCAAAAGCCCGATGAACAATCCTGTGTGCAAGAGCGCCAGTATGGCCCCGAATGCGCCGCCCGCCGAGATGCCAAGCAAGTGAGGGTCTGCAAGCGGATTGCGTGTCACAGCCTGAAGGCTTGCCCCGACCACTGCCAAACCTGCACCGACAAAACAGGCGAGAATGGCCCTCGGAAGGCGGATATCCCACACAATGGCCTCGCGGCCTGCTGACCAGTCGATGGTCACGGTCTTTGGGGCAATCTTGTTGACCAAAATGCCCCAGACGGTTTCCAGAGGGACCGCGATGGCCCCGACGCTCACAGCAATCGACAAAGACCCCAAGAGGGCCACGACACCAAGGAAGCCCGTGATCCAAAGACCGCGAGATGACTTGCCGTGTGTTTGTGCCGTATGCTGTTTCATCGCCATACGGGATCACTCACCCCGAAAGGCGGCGGCAAGGGTTTTGACTGCCTCGATGTTACGCGGCCCTGGGGTTACTTCGACATATTCAAGCACCACGAACCGATCATTGCGCACCGCGTCGATGTCGGCAAAGGCGGGGTTGGACATCATGAACTCGCGCTTCTGGGCGGCTGTGACCTCGCCATAGTTCACAATCACGATGATCTCTGGGTTGCGTTCAACCACGGCTTCCCAGCCAACAGTCGCCCAGCTTTTGTCAAAATCGTTCATGATGTTTGTGCCGCCTGCGGCCTCGATCAGAGCATTGGGCATGGCGTAGCGGCCTGCGGTGAATGGCACGTCCTCGCCGCTGTCATAGACGAACACCCGTGGGGCCGTGTCCAATGCGGGCTGGTCCGCAAGGAATGTCACCAGTTCAGTTTGGTAGCCTTCGATCAAAGCCGTGGCACGGTCGGATACATCAAAGATCGTACCCAGATTGCGCAGGTCGTTATACATGTCGCCCATAGACGCTGCGTCTTTTTCACCGATGTGGATGCAGCTTTCAGTGAGTTCGTAAACTTGGATACCGAACGGTTCTAAGGTTTCTGGCGTCACCTCCCCGCCAACTTTCATACCGTAGTTCCAGCCAGCAAAGAAGAAATCGGCATCAGCCCCGATCAGCACTTCACGGGATGGATACTGCGACGACAGTTCGGGCAGTGCAGCCACGCCAGCGGTCATGCCTTCGTCCAGTTTGTTCCAACCTGAAATGCCTGTGTAGCCCACCATGCGGTCCGCAAGGCCCAGGACCAACATCATTTCGGTCAAATTCACATCATTGGATATGGCAGCTTGTGGCGGGGCGTCGAAGGTGACCTCACGGTCGCAGCTTTGCACTGTGGTTTGGGCCATAGCGGACCCGGCCATCAAAAGGGCAGCCAGAGTGGTAAGGTTGAGTTTCATGTGAAGTCTCCTTTTCAATTGGGAAGGGTGAAGGAAAAATGGGAGGCCCCGCTGGGGGCAAGGTGTTCACGCCGTGCATCGACGCGAAACGTGTTGGAAACGAGGGCGTTTGTCAGCAACGTCTGAGGTGGACCAAAGCCTTGTGAGTGCCCGTCTTTGAGGACCAGCACATCATCACAGACGCCAGCCGCCATGTTGAGGTCGTGCAGCGACACCACAATGGTTAGCCCAAGACTGCGGATCAGCGACACGACTTCAAGCTGGTGGCGCACATCAAGGTGGTTTGTCGGTTCATCAAGGATCAACACCTGCGGTTCTTGTGCCAAGGCCCGCGCCACCATGACACGCTGCCTTTCACCGCCCGACAATGTGCCAAAGTCACGGTGCGCCAAGGGGTGCAGGCTCAGGGTATCCAAGACGCGCTCAACAACTTTCTCGTCGCCCGCCCCCGATGCGGCAAAGCCTGACCGATGCGGTGTTCTGCCCAGCCGCACGATCTCTCGAACGGTCAATCCGAATGCCGAAGCCTGTTCCTGCAAGACTGCTGCGATCCGCCTGGCGGCGTCACGAGCCGACATCGACCAAATGTCTTGTCCGTCCACGCGAACGTGCCCTGTCTTGGGTTGTTGAAACCGATAGAGAAGCCGCAGCAAGGTAGATTTGCCCGCACCATTCGGCCCCACCACACCCAAAACCCTTTCCGCAGCAACGCTGAAAGTTGTGGGGTGCAGCACAGGTTGGCCCGATTTGGTCGGTGCCCAACTCACACCATTCACCTCAAGATCAGCGGCCATCATGATGCACGGACATCACTGGCTTGCAGGGCAATGATGTAAGAGGGCACACGTGCAAGCGTGGATTTACGTAGTTTGCCTGGACGATCTACCGAGGAACACCAACCGTCGTGTAAGTAGGCATATTGCTGTGCGAAGGTGACAAGATCGTTGATGTCCACTGTTGGGTCGACATCGCCGAACAGATAGGTTGCTTTGCGGCTGCCATGATAGGCGACCGTACAAGGCCGATCGCAGCCCGCCATGCAGGCCACACCCGATATTTCGAAATCTTCGGAGATCGTATCCCCTGCCGCTGCAATTGCGGCTCTTAGCTTTTCGATCAACTCAAATCCTGGGCGGCAGTCCGTGCCTTTATGCCTGCAGGATGTGCAGACGGTTATCTTGTGGTTTTGGTGCGTGGTCATATCGCCCTCCGCGAATATGCGGGGCGCAGGGCAGACATGTTTTAAAGCACGGGAATTTCCGTGTCGCCATCATGATCTCCTAACCAGACACCCCGTCTGGGTTGAGTTGCATTGACGGCACCTTTTGGTGCCGTTGATGGCAGGTCTCCTGACTCGCGGATCAGCGTTCGCCCGAACCTTCCCAAGCCCGACAGGCTCAGTGGTGTTCGTCGGGGTCACTCACCGCTCACAGTTGCGGGGGCAGTTACGGTTTCGGCGCTTAACAGCTCTTCCTTACCGTATTCCCTTTTCATCCCAGACGCATGTTCAGCGGCTGGAAACCATCTTCGATACCTTTGCGATATTCGTTGTCGAAGGTCAATCGAATCAACGTAGGCCGCGATAGAGAAGCCGCCATTTGTCGGTATCGCAGCATTGATCAAAGTGGGCTCCAGAACGGCCTAATGCTCACGCGGCAATGCCGGTGCGGCAGGCTGATCGAGACCGGCCATCTGGTCGTTTGGCCAAGCCACTGATATCGCGGCTGGTCCCGCGATGAGCGCTCGTTGGCAAATCAGCGGCTGTCGTTCGCGCTCCGAGCGGCGAAACCTAACTGCGAGCGAGCCTACGACATGCCGCATCATGTTTGAATGTCCGGATATCGGGTAGAGACCACAAAAAGCAACAAAGTTGCAGCAATCCGCGCTAGAGTGCCGCGAACAGCAATCAAAATGATCGAGTAACATGCTTGAAAATGTGAATTGGGCCGCGATTGAAGGCATCGCTTCCGTGGCCGGTGCAATTGGCGTGATTATATCGATCATCTTCCTGATCTATGAAGTACGCCACAATGCACGCGCGATTGAGGGCGCAACTGTTCAATCTTTGATGACTTTAGAGCGGGAAGTGTTCGGCCTGCTTGCCAACAATGCCGAACTGATGACCAAAGGCGGCGCAAACCCTACTGCGCTGACTGATGTTGAGCAGTATCAATATGAACGCGGCGTTGGAACATACTTTTCCTTGATCTACTCCGCCTACATGCAGCATGAACGCGATCTGGTGGAAGATGAGGTGTGGGATGCCTACCTAAATGCCCTCACACGCCACATGCAGGCCCCTGGTTTTGCCGAGGCGTGGTTGCGGATTTGCGTTGGTTATCCACAGAGCTTTCAGGACATGATCGAAGAGAGATTTCCACATTCCTCTAGGGCAAAGAGCATAACATGACGTCAAAAAGTAAGGGGCAGACACTGCTCGAAAACGCATACAAACTTGCGACTCCGCAAGACAACAAGGTCTATTACAACGAGTTTGCTGAGACATATGATGCCGAATTTGCGAATGCTTTGGGCTGGGAATACCCTAACGCAATTGCAACGGTTTATCGGGAATATGCTGATCCAGAAGATCTGCCAATCGCGGATATCGGGTGCGGTACCGGTCTGGTGGCGGAGGCGCTGGGTTTCAAGCCAGAGCAAGTAGACGGTATTGATATCTCCGAAGAGATGTTGGCGACATCCCGCAGCAAATCCCTGTACCGCAAAACAATCCAGGCCGATCTGATGGCCGATCTCACGCCAATAAAGAACGACTATGGCGCCGTCGTGTCTGCCGGAACATTCACGTCCGGACATTTGGGGCCGGACCCACTCGAACGCCTTCTCGAAATTGCACGACCCGGAGCTCTCTTCGTGATTGGCGTCAACAAGGCATTCTATCTAGAAGCTGGTTTCGACACAGTTATCCGCGACCTCGAAGAGCGTGGCGCTCTCACTGACCTCAGCGTGATTGAAGTTTCTATGTACAACAAGGCTGGTCACGATCATTCATCAGATAAAGCCTACGCTCTTTGCTATCGGAAGCGCCCGCCTGACTGACGCTACACGAGAACAGGCTTCGGTCATTTCCTGATAACGTTCATTCATGCTCAGGCAGCGAACGGCGGTTCATCCCGAACCGGCCGCTCGTGAACAGCGCAGCTAAGGTGCCGGAAGAGCCCCAAAGGCAAGGATGCTGCGGAGCGCACCGAAGGCAGCTTTCCCATGATATGCAGAGTGCTTTGCACGCTATCGATCCGGTTCGGACCACTTGGATGGTGGGTCATCGCGGCGCGTCATCCGCAATGCCACACCCAACCCAATACCCAACCCGATTGCGACGGTCAGATCAGCCAGAACCGTCATAATCATAGTTAACAGTAAAAGGAATACGTCGGACTTGCGCTCCGCCGCATAACTAGGCCACTTGTGCGGCTCGCTCATGTTCCACGCGGTCAAGATGAGCAACCCCACCAACGCTGGCATGGCCATGTATCCAACCAGCTTTGATGCCAAGAGCATGACGATCAGAATTGTCAGCGCATGGATCAATCCAGCCACCGGCGTCTTACCACCGGCACGGATGTTGGTTGCAGTGCGGGCAATCGCCCCCGTTGCAGGCATTCCGCCAAACAGGGATGATCCGATATTAGCGGCTCCTTGGGCCAATAACTCAGCATT
>JBAUHP010000265.1:0-1567 GCA_049680345.1 Albidovulum sp.
GGCAGTCCTGAGCGGCCAATCGGCTGGCAATTGCGACTATTCCAAGCAAAGGACAGACCATGGAAAGGACCATAACGGGTACCCCATGCTGGTACGAACTCGCCACCAGTGATCTGGACGGGGCCGCGCAATTTTACCAAAGCTTGCTGGGCTGGTCGGTCGATAGCGCCGATATGCCGGGCTTCGATTACCGGCTGGCCAGCCAAAGGGGTGCGATGGTGGCAGGCATGATGGCCACCACATCTGGCACGCCACCCGGCTGGGCCTTTTACGTGGCGGTCCAAGATTGCGACGCGGCGGCAAGATCGGCCGCGGCCGCAGGCGGCAAGATCCACCAAGAACCCACCGATATTCCCGGCACTGGCCGCTTTGCCATGCTCGGCGATCCGCAAGGCGCGGCTATCGGGATCTTGCAAATGCTTGACGATGACGGGGCCGCGTTCAACCCGCAAAAGCCCGGCCATGGCAGCTGGCATGAGCTGATGACATCTGCCCCGGCCGACGCGATGGCGTTTTACGGCGATACCTTCGGCTGGCAGCCCGGCACCAGCATGGATATGGGGCCGATGGGCAGCTACGATCTGTTTGGCCATGGTGGCACCGATATCGGCGGGATGATGAAACAGGCCCCCGGCATGCCCGGCCCCGATCACCCGTTCTGGCTGCCCTATTTCGCGGTTGAAAGCGTGGATGCGGCCATCACCCGAACCAAAGAAGCCGGCGGCACCACGCTTCACGGCCCCCGCGAAGTGCCCGGCGGGTTGTTCATCATGCTGGGCAAAGATCCCCAAGGCGCGCTTTTCGCGCTTTCCGGGCCCAAATAGGCTGAACGCCGCGCCATCTGCTAACGCGCCGCCATCTGCGCCAAAAGCCACGTCCTGAAGGCCCGCGCCGGCGGGCGCAATGTGGCGCGGTCGGGGTAGACAAGGTGATAACCTTCAACCCCCTCGACCGTGAAATCCGGCAAACACGCCACCAGCCCCGCCCCGGCCACGGCCCGGTCACTTGCCGGGGCGCGCGCCAAGGCTATGCCCGCCCCCTCTGCGGCCATCGCGGTGGCCATTACCGTCGAATCAACCATCAAGAACCGCGCCCGCGCGCTTGCCAGCCGGGCTTGCTCAAACACATGCGGCCAGCCGGCGCGATGCGTTCCCACCTCGATCAGCGGATGGGCCAAAAGATCGGCCGGATGGGCGATGGTCGCGGCAATATCGGGCCGCGCCACCGGATAAAGCCGCTCGCCCATCAAAGGGTCATGATGCGCGCCGTAAGCCGAAGGTGGCCCGAAGATGATCTGCACATCGGCAAAGCCCTGCGCAAAGTCCTGCGCCCCGTTGCCGGTGGTCAGGTTCAGCGCAATATCGGGGAAGCGGGCGGTGAAATCACTATAAAGCGGCGCCAAAACCCCCTGCGCAAACAACAAGACCGCGCGGACATACAAACGCTCTTCACGCGCCTTGCCGAAAAGACCGCGCGTCGAACTTTCAAGCGACACAAGTGAGGTCTGGACCGATGGCAGATAGGCCCGCCCGGCTTCGGTCAGGCGCACCGCATGGGCGTGGCGGGT
>JBAUHP010000266.1:0-4225 GCA_049680345.1 Albidovulum sp.
ACGATACGCTGAATGGAACGGCTACCGCTGATTCCATTAGCGGCGGCGGCGGAGACGATTCTATCGCCGGAAACGGTGGTGCGGATTCGGTCTTCGGGGGATCCGGAAACGACTCCATCGACAGCGGCGGCGGAAATGATTCAGTCGCGGGCGGGGTCGGTTCCGATACGATCTTCGGCGGGAATGGCAACGATTTTATTCTGGGCGGCGGCGCTGCCGGTTCAATTGGCGGCACGAACACGGTTGGCACAACTTATAGCGTTCTAAATCTGGGCAACTACGCCGATGTCGATCCGATCGAGACCAACGGTGTTTCGGAAAATGCGGCGGCGCTGCTGGGAACCTACGGTAGTGTCACGGCACCGCTTTACAACAATTTTGAGACGGCCGTAATCACCGACACCAATGGCACCGGTGTCATTGAGGACAATGATTCTGGCGGTACACCAGAAGCTGTAACAATCGGCGGCGTCACCTATTTCATTGATTCCACCCAAGTTTACAATGCGACGGTGGTTTTTGATGACGGCACGACCGGTACATTTACCGCGGTGATTTTCCAAACCACTTCCGGTGATGTTTTTATGGCACCGGAATTCAGCAACAATGCCGACAATGTCTTGCTGACCAGCAAACCGATTGCGTCGCTTAGCCTTGATACGGTTTCTGTTGATAATTCTGGGCTGTTCGCCAGCAGGTTGGATGCCAATTATCAGATCGGGTCACTTGATACCTCACCCGACGTTATTTTCGGTGGCGGTGGCAATGACACAATCGATGGCGGCGCCGGCAATGACACGATTGATGGCGGGACGGGCCGTGACAGTATTGATGGCGGTCTGGGCGATGATTCAATCACTGGCGGCACCGGAAACACCTCTGACACGCTGAATGGTGGGGCGGGGAACGACACGATCCGTGGCGATGATGGCGGAGATCTAATATCAGGCGGCGATGGCAACGACAGTCTTGATGGCGGCGCTGGCAACGACACCATCGACGGCGGTATTGGTGCCGATTCGATCGACGCCGGCAATGACAACGATGTCGTGCTTGGCGGTGCCGGCAATGACACCATCCTTGGCGGTCTTGGCGCTGACACGATCGATGGCGGCGGTGACAACGATTCGATTCTGGGTGGTGACGGCAATGATCAACTGTCAGGCGGGGCGGGCAACGACTATCTGAGTGGCGATGCCGGAAATGACAGCCTTGACGGCGGTAGCGGCAACGATACGCTTGAGGGAGGTAGCGGCGCCGATACGTTGATCGGGGGCGCCGATCAGGACCTGTTCTTGAACCTCACGGCCGGTGATGTTGTCGATGGCAGCGAAACCGGTGCTGATTTTGATACGCTTGATCTTCGCTCATGGGGAAAAGCGCTTACCAATATCATCTACGATCCGTTCAATGCAGAAAACGGCACCGTTGAGTTTTTGGACAATCTTGGTGCTGTGATCGGCACGATGACGTTTTCCAATATAGAAAACGTTATTCCGTGTTTCACCGAAGGTTGTTTGATTGAGACGGATCGTGGGCCGATACCGGTTGAATGCATCAAAGTCGGTGATCGGGTCTTGACGCGCGACAGCGGCTATAGACCGGTGCGCTGGGTCGGACGCCGCGATCTTGGCTGTGGTGAATTGGTCGCCAAGCCCTCGTTAATGCCGGTCTTGATCCGCAAGGGCGCGTTGGGGGTAGGGCAGCCCGAGCGTGATATGGTCGTGTCACCGCAGCACAGAGTGCTGCTGACCGGCGCGCGGATGGAGCTTATTACCGGCGAGGCAGAGGTTCTGGCGGCGGCCGTTCACCTTGTCGGCCGACCCGGGATCGGACGGATGAGCTGGATCGACAAGATCTCCTATATCCATATCATGTTCGATCAACATGAAATCGTCCGCGCCGACGGTACCTGGAGCGAAAGTTTTCAGCCCGGATCGGCGACGCTTGATGGCATGGAAAGTGCGCAACGCACTGAGATATATTCGCTATTTCCAGAACTGGCGACACAAGCGGGGCGCGCAGCCTATGCCAGTGCGCGCCTGAGTCTGAAGCCGCATGAAGTTCTGGCAATTCTGGCTGCGTGATGTCTGGGGCGTCAGACCTGTCGTCGCCAGTGCCGCCAGTCTTCGGGGGTATCAAGATCCGTAAGTGCACGTTGGTCAGCAAGCGGGTGAAGTACGACGCTTTCTTGCGCCAATATTGAACGCCCACCCAGATCGCCGGTAAGTTGTGATATCGCGCCAAAAAGCCGCCTTGGAAATATAACCGGATGACCGGCTTCGCCGCTAGGTCCGGCTGCGCGCAGGGGTTTGGTTGGATCAATACGGAAATGTGCGATCAATGCGTGGATATCTTGCGCTGAGATTTCGGGCATGTCGGGAAGAAGCACCATCATTCCTTGGGCGTCACTGGCCGCAGCGACGCCCGCACGAAGCGAAGCTGACATACCTTCATGAGCGTCACCAAGAACGACAGTTTCGGCGGCCAGCGCCGTGGCAATTCGGCCCCGGGCACTGCAAAACGGCCCCACATCGGAAATTGTGACGATAACCTTCGACGTGGCACTTTTCGCGTGCTTGATCGTTCGGCTCAGGATGGTTTCCCCTCCGACAAGCTCCAACAGCTTGTCCGTGCCACGCATCCGCGATGATTGCCCGGCCGCAGGTATCAAAATGGCGATAGGTTCGGCTTGTTGCATGGTCCTTCGCCCCCGAGCCAAGCGATGTGTTACGCCAAATAGATCGGGCAAACGGCCCCGCTGCAATCACAAAAGCAGCGGGTCGCAGGCCAATTTGAAAAGGCGAGGTGGTCAGCCCCGCATTCTGGCGCCGTCAGCGTCCCACAAGGCGCGGGTCACTAGGCGGGCTTTGCGGCGAACACCCAAGATCTCAATTTCCGCCTCCAGCCCCTCGCGGATCATCCCAACCGGAACAAAGCCAAGTGCGATTGATTTTCCGGTCCAATGGGAAAAGCCGCCAGAGGTACAAAAACCGACGACGTCATCACCGACCCAGATAGGCTCGTAAGCGACGACATCGGCATCATCCGCCTCAATCTCGAAGGCACAGATCTTGCGCGCCGGGCCTTCGGCTTTTTCTTTCATCGCGGCAGCTTTGCCGATCCAGTCGGTTGGTTTGTTCCAGCGGATGAAGCGATCAATGCCAGTTTCGCCGGGGAAGTAATCGGGGCTGAATTCACGGGCCCAGGATCCGAAGAACTTGTCCAAACGCAGGCTCATCATTGCCCGCATACCGAAGGGTCTGAGCCCAAGGTCCTGACCTGCATCCCAAAGGCTGTGCCACAGGCTGCGCTGCTTTGTGAAATCGCAAAAGATTTCATAGCCAAGATCGCCGGTGTAGCTGACGCGTTGGACAAGGCAATCGACCATGCCGATGGTCATCTGCTTGGCGTCCATGAATTTGAACGCCTCGCCAGAGACATCGGCGCGGGTGATGCGGGTAAGCAGATCACGCGCCTTGGGGCCAGCGATCTGAAATCCAGTGACGCGATCAGAGACATTTTCGACCGTGACGCCATCGTCAAGATTTGCCTCAAACCACCGCAGGTGCTGGTCTTGGGCGCCGTAGCTGCCGGTAATCCGGAACTCGGTTTCGGAAAGGCAGGTGACAGTGAAATCGCCAATTATCTTGCCTTTTGGGGACAGCATCGGGGTAAGGGACAGCCGCCCAATGGCCGGAATTGCACCGGCCATGATCCGGTCAAGCCAAGCGCGCGCATTGGGGCCGGTTACCCGGAACTTGCCAAAGTTTTGCACTTCGTTGATGCCGACGCCTTCGCGTACGGCAAAAACCTCTTGCCGGGTAGCTTCCCACGCGTTGGAGCGTTTGAAGGTCGGGGTTTCATAGACCGGCTCGCCGGGCAGGGCGAAGTAATTGGGCACTTCCAGCCCGTATTGCTGGCCCCAGACGGCGCCCATGGCATCGAAGACGTCATACATCGGCGTGGTGCGGAAGGGGCGTGCGGCGGGGCGTTCTTCGTTCGGGTAGCTTACCGAAAAGCGCATCTGATAGTTTTCAATGACCTTGGGCACAGTATATCCCGGCGTCGTCCATTTGCCGAAACGCGCCACGTCAAAACCGCGCGGATCGCATTCCGTCTCGCCATGGATCATCCATTCGGCCAAGGATTTGCCCATGCCGCCGCCTTGACTGAAGCCTGCCATCACGGCACAAGCAGACCAGTAGTTGCGCAGGCCCGGCAC
>JBAUHP010000267.1:0-3460 GCA_049680345.1 Albidovulum sp.
TCGCCGCTGAAACCGCCTTTTGCTTTGCCACCGGCAATACCGCGCGCCAGCGCAAGCTTGATACCGGGCTGATCGAGGTCGGAAAATGCGCCGATTTCGTGCTGATGGATCAAGCCCAGCATGCGCCGGGAAAGAACCTGATGGAGTCTGTTCAACAAGGCAATCTGCCGGGCATTGGCATGACGATCATCGACGGCGTGGTAACCAGCACGCGCAGCCGCAATACCCCGCCCGCAGCCCGCATGCCAGAAGTTGAAGCGCCTTAGGCCGTCGGTTCAACCATCTGGGTTCCATTTGAAGTTCTGCGCATCAAGTGGCCAGCTTTGCCCCGCTTCGCCGCTTACCCGCCGCTCGGCTTCGGCCAGGACTTCGCTTACCGGGCGGATATGGTCCATATGACCGCCCAGCTTTTCATAATCGGTCAGCCGCATGGTAAATTCTATCGGTGCCACCAGCGCCGGGGTGGGCACATAGCCAAAGGAATTCGTTGGCATATCAAGCACATCGACCATCACCGTGATCCCGCCGCCCGGCCAGATATAGGCAGGCGCGCCGCCGCAAGACACATGCGTCACCGCCGCTTTCACCGATCGCGTCAACCTTACCGGATTTTCGGTAACACCCGCCCGAAGCGACCCGCCAGCCCCGCCCATGAACACCACCGATGTAAGCGAGGGTTCACAGTTTTCGGCAATCCGTTCAACCGCAAGCCGCACCGGTTCGGTCATATCGGCAGGCTGGGGCACAAGATCGCCGTCCAGCACGAAATAGGCCGATTGCTCGCCCGTAGTGGACACCATCAAAAGCCGAAGTCCCGGCCATGCAACCCCGGGTCTGAATGGCCCAAGGATTATCAGCGGATCCTCGATATTGGTGCCACCCCAGCCGGTACCGGGGTCGGCCACGCGAAAATAACGTCCGGGGGTTGAGCGGCGACCAATGATCTTGATGCCGGTGGGTGGCACGTCCAACAGCCTGCCAGCCTGATGTTCCGACAATACCCCGGTGATATGGTCATCGACCACCACAACCTCATCAACATGGGGTGCCAATTGCTTGGCAAACATCCCAATCGCCGCCGATCCGCAACCGACCCGCATCAGCCGTTCCTCGACCCCGTTCACAACAGGCGCATGGCCAGCCTGCAAGACGACCTCCGCGCCGTCGTCGATGGTCACCCGAACCGCTTGGCGGTTACACAGCTGCAAAAGCGCGTCGCAGGTGACACGGCCTTCCTTCTTTGATCCGCCCGTCAGGTGATGCACACCGCCAAGCGACAGCATCTGGCTGCCATATTCGCCGGTCATCACATGGCCAATGGCTTCGCCATCCACCCGAACCATGGCTGTTTCAGGCCCCAGATGGCGGTCGGTGTCGATTTTCACCTTGACCCCGCAATAGCTGAAGATCCCCTCGGTCACGACGGTGACCATATCGACATCATCATGGCTTTGGCTGACGATGAACGGCGCGGGCTTGTAATCGGGGTATGTCGTGCCCGCGCCCACTGCGGTGATGAAGGGCCGGTTGCCGCGCAAAATATCGCCGTCCCAATCGGCCGCATCGTCCAAGAACGGCACCAGCTTGGTGTCATGGGCACTGGCTTTCTCAAGGATGGTAAACGGATCAATCCGCACCAGATCGCCGCCCTCATTCGCATAGCGGTCACAAGCACCGGCACGCCCCTCGGCGATATAACACATCACCGGGCAGGCATCGCAGCGGATCTTGCCCTTTAGGCGGCTTTCCACGGTCTGACGCACCATCGCTCAGCCTCCTGTCATCGCGCCAAGCGCGGCCATAATTTTGTCGGGGGTCGCGGGCAGCCAGGTAACCCGGGCGCCCGTCGCATGATGGATCGCGTTCAAGATCGCCGGCGCTGTGGGGATCAAGACATGCTCGCCCAAACCCTTGGCACCGTAGGGGCCGTTGGGGTCTGCCACCTCGATGATATGGGTCGTGATCGGGGGGACATCGCCGATGGTCGGGATCAGATAATCATGCAAATTCTCGCCGCGCCCCGGAAAGAACTCTTCCATCAAGGCCATACCGATGCCCTGCGCCACCCCGCCATGGACCTGGCCTTCAACCAAGACCGGGTTGATTGCGCGCCCCACATCATGGGCCGCGTGGATATGGTCAAGCGTCACGGTGCCAAGTTCGGTATCCACCGTGAGTTCTGCCATCTGCGCGGTATAGCCGTAAACGGCATAGGGAATGCCCTGACCGTTGGCATCCAAAGGCTTGGTCGGCGGATCATAGCTTTGGCAAGCCGTCAGTACATAGCCGTCCGCATCCGCCGTTTGCGGCAAGCGTGCCGCATGGACAGCACCTTCAGCGCCAGTGACGCGCGCCATATCGCCGTCAAAGCTGATCCGCCCGTCGGTCGCATTGGTCAGCCGCAAGATCTGGGCGCGCAGATCGGCCCCGGTGCGTGCCGCCGCATTGCCGCTGACAAAGGTCTGGCGCGAGGCTGAGGTTTTGCCCGCATCCGGTGTCACGCCGGTATCGGCCCCCACCAGACGGACTGCGCCCAGATCAACCCCCAGACTTTCCGCGAATATCTGTGCGATCACGGTATTCGACCCTTGCCCGATATCCATCGCCCCCTGATGCAGCACCACGCAGCCATCAGCCGTAACCCCGGCCTTGATGGTTGATGGGTTCGCAAGCGAGGTATTGCCGCAACCATACCACCCACAAGCCACCCCAATGCCCTTGCGCAAAGCCCCGCCCCGCGCAGCCGCGTCGGCGTTGAAAGCGGCGGCCTTGACCAATCCGGCATCCCATGCGGGCCGCAAAGCCTCCAGGCAGGGTTTTATCCCCACCGCACTATCAAAGATCTGGCCCGTAACCGTTGGAACACCGTTATCCAGCGCGTTGATCACGCGAAATTCCAGCCGGTCGATGCCCAGCTGATTTGCCAGATCGTCAAACACCGCCTCTTGGGCAATCGCGGCTTGCGGCACTCCAAAGCCGCGAAAGGCACCTGCGGGCACTGAATGGGTATGCACGGCCCGCGTCTTCGCCACGTAGTCACGGTGCGCATATGGCCCGCCCGCATGAACCGGCACCCTGTTTGCCACCGTCGGCCCCCAAGAGGCATAGGCCCCGGTATTGAACCGCCCCTCAAAGCTGAAGCCTGAAAGCCGCCCGTCACGCCCGGCACCTGCCTTCACCCACATCTCGGATGGGTGGCGCTTGGTGGTTGTCGCCATGGTTTCGCCACGCCCATAAGTGATCCGCACAGCGCGCCGCAGCTTCAGGGCCGCCAGCGCCACAAAGGGCTGAAACGACAGATCGAGTTTAGAGCCGAACCCGCCCCCCACCGCCGAAGGCACAATACGAACCCCGCCCGGCATATCAAGGATCGCCGCCAGCGCGTCTTTATCCATGAAAGGCGCTTGGGTGCAGCCGTAGACCGCGATCCCTCCATCGCGCCATTCGGCATAGCCCGCCT
>JBAUHP010000268.1:0-2466 GCA_049680345.1 Albidovulum sp.
ATTCGGCCAAAGGGGCTGCGGGTTTTGTCGATCTTATCCGCAAGGGCCATTTCAAGAAGGGTGAACGCGTCATCTTCTTGCATACCGGCGGGTCGGCCGCGCTGTTTGGATATGATGCGGCGTTTGACTTCACCAACCAATGGGTCACCGCATAAAGCCTTTGCCACCCGCAGCGCGCCCTTGGGGCTGTTGCGGGTGGCGCCTTCGTTGAATGCCGCCGCAGCTTGATTGCGATCAGGGGGATTAGCCTTTAGGACTTGCGTGCAGGCGCAACTACGACCAAGAGGCGGGGCGTGACAGCAGACAATTCCAAAGATCCGGCACAACTGCGTGGCGAAGATGATGCCGCCAGCCCAGTGCCTGCAGCGCCCATCGAGGCCAAGCTTGCCCAACGGCTTTATGATCTGTCGTCCCGGCCTTACCGTGGACTGAAGGATTATTGGCTGTTCAAGCTTTTATCGGCGGCATCGGGGCCAAATTCGATCTTGCCGCTCAAAATGGCGGACCGGATGCGCAAATCGGCGGCCAAGCGCGACCCCGCGCGCTATCTTAGTCTGGTTGAAAACTCGGCCAGTCCCGGCCCGCAATCCATGGCCGCACCACCGGGCGCGACGCTTAGATCGGATGAGTATCAACCCTACGACCCGCCGCCCGCAATCACCCCCGATGTTCGCGTCATCGCGATCTACCTGCCGCAGTTTCACCCCTTTGAGGAAAACGACCTTTGGTGGGGAAAGGGCTTTACCGAATGGACCAATGTCGGCAAGGCCTTGCCGGTCTTTGCGGGCCATTACCAGCCGCATTGCCCGGTCCATCTGGGCTATTACGATCTGCGCATCGCCTCGGTCATGGAAGAGCAGGCCAAGATTGCCAAAGAATATGGTGTGGGCGGTTTTGCCTATTATTTCTATTGGTTCGACGGGCGCACGATCATGGAGGACCCGCTGAAGGCGATGCTGGCCAACCCGCGCGTCGATATGCCTTTCAGCCTGACCTGGGCGAATGAGAATTGGACAAGGCGCTGGGACGGGCAAGAGAACGACATCTTGATCGGCCAGAACCATTCGCTTGAGGATTCGCGCGCCCTTATCCACCACCTTGCCGCCTATTTCCGCGACAGCCGCTATATTCGCATCGATAACCGCCCGGTTTTCACCGTCTACCGCCCCGAAGCCATTCCCGACATTCGCGCCACGACCGATCTGTGGCGGGCCGAGGCGCGCGCCTTGGGGTTCGACGGGCTTTATCTTATGGCGACCGAAACATCGGGGCGCCGCGATCCCCGACCGCTTGGGTTTGATGCGGGGGTCGAATTTCCGCCGATCGGGTTCAGCGCGCCCAAAGACCCGATCAGCCTGAATATCCCCGACCCGTCATTCGAGGGCCGGATCCACGATTACCGACAGGTCGTAAAACAAGCCCTTGCACAGCCTGCCGCAGACTATCCGCGGTTCAGAACCGCGATGCTTTCGTGGGACAATACCGCGCGAAAACCCAAACGTGCCGACATTTTTGCCGATTTCTCAATCGCTGAGTACCGCAAATGGCTAAGCGCACTTTGCCATGATGCCCGCCACAAAGTAGGTGCCGCGGAAGATGAGAAGATCGTCTACGTAAACGCCTGGAACGAATGGGCCGAAGGCACGCATCTGGAACCCGACCAACGGTTTGGCTTTGCTTATTTGCAGGCAACCTATGAGGCACTATGCGAAGATAACAAGCGTTCGGACTAAAATGTGAGCTGATCTTTGCCAATAGGGTTTCCAACAAAGCACGGATCACCCTAAAAACAGAAAGCGACTTTCCTTTGACGTAACATCTGCGTTATCTACAACGTAAAATTGCAATCAAGAAAGTGATGGCCATGAGCTCGGACAAACATACCTATGAATATGACATCGATCTGAGCAGTGACGTCGCACCGGCCAGAGTTCTGCGTATGGTGCAAAAAGGCTCAAAAGTGCTGGAGATCGGCGCAGGCCCCGGCTCTATCACCCGGCACCTGTCTGGCACCTTGGATTGCGATGTTGTTGCACTGGAGATTGATCCGACGGCGATTGAAAAGCTGCGCCACTTCGCGCGCAGTGTCTATCCTGCCGATCTGAACGACCCCGGCTGGGCGGATGAGGTTCAGGCAAAGGACGGCAAATTCGACTATGTGATCGCGGCCGATGTCTTGGAACATGTCTACGACCCCTGGCGGGTTTTGGCCGGAATGAAGTCCTTGCTGAACGAAAACGGCGCGGTGATCTTGTCGCTGCCACATGCGGGCCATGCCGCCGTACTTGGCTGCCTTGTCGATGAGGATTTTGAATATCGGCAATGGGGCTTGCTTGATAAAACCCATGTCCGGTTCTTTGGCATCAAGAACGTTCAAGCGCTTTATGCCTCGCAAGACATGGCGATCGAAGAGGCGGAATTCGTCGTGCGCACCCCGGAGATGACCGAATTCGTTCACCGCTGGAA
>JBAUHP010000269.1:0-5707 GCA_049680345.1 Albidovulum sp.
TGGCGGAGAGACAGGGATTCGAACCCTGGGGAGGCTTTCACCCCCAACGGTTTTCGAGACCGCCCCGTTCGACCGCTCCGGCACCTCTCCGCGTCGGTGGTCATCGTGGAGGCGGGATTTAACCCTAGGTGGATGCCAGCGCAACCTGAAAATGGTTTGAGGCGGCTTGATGTGGCGGGGCGGGGTTCGCGGCTGCTTGGCAGCGGTCGGGCGACCGGTTAGGCTATCGCTCGTGCCAAAGGTTGAGGAGCGTTCATGCGCATGCGCCATTTTGCTGTTTTGCTTTGCCTGAGCGGCCTTGCCCCGCTGGGCTTTGCGCATGCGCCGGTGGCTGCGGCATGGGCTGCCGAGACGCCCGCCAAGCAATTGGAGGAAGCACTGCTATTGCCTGAATTGCTGGAGGTCATGCAGCAAGAGGGTGCGACTTACGGTGCCGATCTGGGGGCAGAATATTTCCCCGACAATGCGGGCGCTGATTGGCAACAAGCGGTGGCGGCGCTCTATGCGCCTTCGCGGTTGTTGCCCATTTTCGAGACGGCCTTTGAAGGTGATCTGGCCCGCACCACAGCCGATACCGACGCGATGCTGGCGTTTTTGACCTCACCCTTTGGCAAGAAAATCACCCGGCTGGAAATTTCTGCGCGCCGGGCGCTGCTTGACGATTCCGTGGATGCGGCTGCGCGGCAACGGCTGGAGGAGATGCGCATCGAAGCGCCGCCGCGCTTGCGACTGCTTGAGGACTTCGCCGAGGCTGGTCATCTTGTCGAGATGAATATCGCAAGCGCGCTTAACGCCAATGTCGCCTTCTTGCAGGGGCTTGCGGCCTCGGGGGCCACGGATGGGGCTTTGTCTGATGCGGAAATTCTTGACCATGTCTGGGGACAAGAAAACGAGGTGCGCATTGGCGCCGAGGATTGGATGATGACATTCATGATTTTGGCCTACCAACCGCTTAGCGATGATGAGATAAGCGCCTATGCCGCTTTTTCGCGCAGCCCGGCGGGGGTGACGCTGAACCGCGCATTGTTCGCGGGATTCGATGCGATGTTCTTACAAACCTCAAGAGATATGGGGCAAGCCGTCGGGCGTTGGATACAAGGAACCAGCCTGTGACGGCCCTTACCGGCGACTACTGGCAGGCCGGGCCTTGCTGAGGGCCGCGCAAAGGGCACCACAGATGTTGCGGCGACAGGTTTTCTATATTCCGGGGTATGACCCTTTTCCGCCACGCCGCTACCGGGAGCTTTACCGGCGCGAGGCGGCATCGCAAGCGGTGATCTCTGGCCACCGGATCAACCTGCTGCCGAAGACCGTCGAGGGCGGTTATGCCTGGGTCGTTGATGCGGTGATCGCCGCAAAACCCGTTCGGGCGGAATTTGAGGTATTGGTCTGGTCCGACATCGTGCGCGCCTCCATGAACCCCGGCATCGCGGCAACTTATCTGCAGCTGATCCGCACCGCTTGGACCTATCTTGCGTCCGGCGCGCTTTTTCGGCTGATGCGGTTGCGCAAGGGCCCGATGATCGCCGCTCTTTACCCGATTGCGATCTTGTTGCTTGAACTTTGCACGGCCCTGGCTGCGGGCTGGGCCGTGGCCAGGGCCGCAGGTGTCGGAGCGGCTTTGGGGGTGGTGATCGCAGCACCCGTGGTGTGGGGCGTATTATGGCTGTTTCGCCGGGCCGACAGGCATATCTATGCGTGGTATCTGATGCATGACTACGCCTTTACGGCAGCAAATGGCGGGGCCTACCCGCCCGAGCTTGAGGCGCGGATGGAGGTATTCGGGCAGCGGATTGCCGCGGCGTTGGCCGAGGATTGGGACGAGGTTTTGGTGGTTGGCCATTCCTCGGGCGCGCATCTCGCCATCTCGGTTCTGGCTGATCTGATCCAGGCGGGCAGGGTGCCTGCAAAGGGGCCTGCACTTGGGTTCTTGTCGCTGGGCCAGGTGGTGCCGATGGTGTCGTTTTTGCCCGGCGCTGACCGGCTTCGGGCTGATCTCGCGTTTTTGTCGAAAACCGATGCGCTGACTTGGGTCGATGTTACCGCACCCGGCGATGGATGTGCCTTCGCCTTGTGTGATCCGGTCGCGGTATCTGGCGTGGCGGGGCCGTCCAAACGCTGGCCGCTGGTGCTGTCTGCGGCCTTTACCCAAACCTTGTCGCCGGAACGTTGGCGTGCCCTGCGCTGGCGCTTCTTTCGCCTGCATTTTCAGTATCTTTGCGCCTTTGACCGGCCCGGCGATTACGATTATTTTTCGATCACGGCGGGTGGGCAGACACTTGCTGCGCGCTATGCCGGTCGCGCGCCTTCGAAAAACCGGATAGAGACGCCCCTGAACCGCTACGGAGCGCGCAGATGAGGCCGCCCAAACCCGCCGCACGCGCCGATAAAGTCTCGCTTTGGCGCTATATGCGGCTGTTTCGCGCAGATATCCTCTCGGCCCAACCCGCGCGGCTCTATCGCGCCTGGATGGCCGAATTCCGCACGGTGTTCTTTCGTTCATACCTTTGCAATGACCCGGCGTTGATCCGGCAGGTCTTGAAGGAGGAACCGAATGATTTTCCAAAATCCGACCGGATAGGCGAGGGGCTGCGGCCCTTGCTGGGGCGCTCGGTTTTTGTGACCAATGGCGCGGAATGGCAGCGCCAGCGCCGCATCATCAACCCGGCCTTTGAAGGCGGGCGCTTGCGCCACAGTTTCGCGCCAATGCACAGTGCTGCCAAGGCGGCGGTGGCGCGGCTGGGCGCGCGCGCCGGGCAGGTGGTAGAGATAGAGGAAATCGCCAGCCATGCGGCGGCGGATGTGATCTTTCGCACCTTGTTTTCTTTACCGATTGAGGATGAGATTGCCGCCGCCGTCTTTCACGAATTTCAGGGGCATCAGCGGGGGCAACCCTTGCTTAACCTTGCGGCATTGATCCCGCTGCCCGGCTGGTTGCCGCGCTTTCACCGGCGCGGCACCAAGCGTACCGCAGGGCGCATCCGTCGCCTGATTGCGGGGCTGACCACCGCGCGAATGGCGGCGATCAAGGCGGGCACCGCACCGCAAGATCTGGCGACCAAGATCATGACAACGCCCGATCCGGAAACCGGCACGACCTTCACGGCGGATGAGATGACCGATCAGGTGGCGATCTTCTTTTTGGCCGGGCATGAAACCTCAGCCTCGGCTTTGGCCTGGTCGCTTTATCTTTTGGCGCTGTTCCCAGATATGCAGGACCGCGCCGCGCTTGAGGCCGCTGAGCTGCCAGAAGATATTGGGATTTCAGATATTTCCGGGCTGTCGTTCATTGCCGATGTCTTTCGCGAAACCTTGCGGCTTTATCCGCCGGTCCCGATGATGGTGCGCGAAAACCGCCGTCCGGTTGTGTTTCGCGGCCGTGATCTGGCGCCGGGCGCGCAGATTGTATTGTCGCCCTGGCATTTGCACCGGCACGAAAAGCTGTGGGACTGCCCCGATGATTTTGACCCTGACCGCTGGAAAACAGATGCGGGGCGTATGTCGGCGCGCGCGGCCTATTTGCCCTTCTCGGCGGGCCCACGGGTTTGCCCCGGCGCTGGTTTCGCGATGCTAGAGGGGCCGCTGTTTTTGGCGATGTTTTTGCGGCACTTCAGGTTTGAGATTGCTGCAGGCCCAAAGCCGGTTCCGGTGGCGCATCTGACCGTGCGGGCGCGCGATGGTATCCGGCTAAGGGTCCTTCCGAGGCGCTAGCAGCAGCTGCAGATCGCGCAGCACGAACAGGCGGATCGCGGTTGCAAGGCCAGTTTCGACCCCGCGGGCGGCGTCAATCTCGGCGGCAAGCGCGTTCAAGGTGGTTTCGCGACGCTCTGCAATACTCCGGAATGCTTGCCAAAATTCAGCCTCAAGCGATACCGAGGTGCGGTGTCCGCGCAGGGTGAGCGAACGTTTAAGCGGCCTGCTCATTCCTCGGGCTCGCGCTTATGGCCGTCAAGGCCCGCCTGTTCTTTCTCCAGCCGGGCACTTTCCAGTGATTGTTGCGCCTTTGATCGCCCGAACCTTGCAGCATTTTCAGTGCCTTCAGCGCGATTCTTCGCGCGGTTTCGCATCTTCTTCGCTTGCCGCAGATTGATGATCTTGGCCATCGGCCCCTATTCCCTCAGTCCTCTGGGCCAACCATTTTTTCCGGGCGCACGATGCGGTCGAAAGTTTCGCCATCAACAAAGCCAAGCGCAATCGCCTCTTCGCGCAAGGTCGTGCCGTTCTTATGCGCGGTCTTTGCGACCTTGGTGGCATTGTCATAGCCGATGGTCGGCGCAAGGGCCGTGACCAGCATCAGGCTTTCCTTCATCAGCTTGTCGATGCGCGGAATATTGGCCAGGGTTCCGACCACCATATTATCGGTGAAGGATGCCGCCGCATCACCCAAAAGCTGCATGGATTGCAAGACGTTATAAGACATCATTGGATTGTAGACGTTCAGTTCAAAATGCCCTTGCGAGCCTGCAAAACCCACCGCCGCATCATTGCCCATCACATGCGCGCAAACCATGGTCAGCGCTTCGGCCTGCGTCGGGTTGACCTTGCCCGGCATGATTGACGATCCGGGCTCATTCTCGGGCAAGATCAACTCACCCAAACCCGAGCGGGGGCCAGAGCCCAAGAACCGCATGTCATTGGCGATTTTGAACAGGCTTGCGGCCACGGTTTTCAAGGCACCCGAAAACATCACCATCGCGTCATGGGCCGCCAGGGCCTCGAATTTATTGGGCGCGGTCACGAAGGGCAGGTCGGTGATCTTGGCAATCTCACCAGCCACGGCCACATCCCAACCCTTTTTGGTGTTCAGCCCGGTGCCGACGGCGGTGCCGCCTTGGGCCAGTTCATAAATCTCGGGCAAGATCTTGTTCACCCGCATTATGCCTTGGGCCACCTGATGGGCATAGCCGCCAAATTCCTGCCCCAGGGTCAAAGGCGTCGCATCTTGGGTATGGGTGCGGCCGATCTTGATGATATCTTTGAATTCCAAAGACTTGGCGGCTAAAGCTGCCTGAAGTTTTTCCAGCCCCGGCAACAAGACATCGCGCGCCATCATCCCAATTGCCACATGCATCGCGGTCGGGAATGTGTCGTTTGAGGATTGCCCCATATTGCAGTGGTCATTCGGATGGACCGGCTTTTTCGTGCCCATTACCCCGCCCAGCATCTCAATCGCGCGGTTTGAGATGACCTCATTCGCGTTCATGTTCGATTGCGTGCCAGAACCGGTTTGCCAAACGACCAGCGGAAAGTTGTCGTCGAACTTGCCCGCAACCACTTCGCCCGCCGCCGCCACAATCGCATCGCCCACGGTCTTGTCGATGGCACCGGTGGCAAGATTGACGGTTGCGCAGGCTTGCTTGATCACCCCAAGGGCGCGGATGATGGCCACGGGTTGGCGTTCCCAACCGATCGGAAAGTTCTTGATAGAGCGTTGGGTCTGCGCGCCCCAATATTTGTCGGAAGGCACCTCAAGGGGGCCAAAGCTATCGGTTTCGGTACGCGTTTTGGTCATGCCATGCCTCTGATTTTGCTTGAGGCTGCTATAGTGCCGATTGTGGCGGTTTGGCAATCAATTGCAACCTGAGGCTGCAAGTTTTCCGGCCTACTTGCGCCATTTGTCAAGGCTGACAACCTCGGCGTCTTTACGTTCTTCGGTGTCGGGTTCGACATCCTCGTCCATGGGGGCTTCGTCGTCGTCATCCTCATC
>JBAUHP010000270.1:0-3722 GCA_049680345.1 Albidovulum sp.
AAGGACGAGCGCGTTGCAGCATACACACTACATTGAGCCACCATTCGCCCTAAACGCCCCGATGCCGCGCATTTGCAGTTGTAACAGAGCAGCCATTGGTGCGTTCTGCAGCATCCGTTAAAGAGGGCTCAAACCAGACGTCTCGGATGTCTTTGGACCAAACCCCAAGCCTAGTAGAAACTCTGCGGATCTATGTCGATCGACAGGCGCAGGTTGTTGGGGGGTTTCAACTGCCCCACCCATTCGGCCAGTGCCGCTTGCAAGGCCACCCCTTTCGCGGCTTTCACCAAAAGCCGCACCCGATGGCGCCCGCGCACCCGTGCCACCGGGGCCGGGGCGGGGCCGAAGACCTGCGCACCGACGCGGCGCAAAGGGCCATCGCGGCGCGCAAGTTCCGCACCGAAATCAAAGACTTGCTGCACGTCGGGTGAGGACAGCACAATCCCCGCCATACGCCCGTAGGGCGGCACCCCTGCCGCCAA
The DNA here is from genome assembly GCA_049680345.1 of Albidovulum sp. Taxonomy (GTDB): domain Bacteria; phylum Pseudomonadota; class Alphaproteobacteria; order Rhodobacterales; family Rhodobacteraceae; genus TMP-24. The sequence goes on from JBAUHP010000270.1 coordinate 483, forward strand.
CCGCTCTGCCGCCTCGGCGCGCCAGAACGCCTCTTCATCGCCGCCCAAAATCGCGCGGATAACTGGATGTTCGGGCTGATAGCTTTGCAACAAAGCCTCGCCCGGGCGCGCCCCCCGCCCCGCCCGGCCCGAGACCTGCCGCATCAGCTGAAAGGTGCGTTCCGCGGCGCGCAGATCCGACCCTTGCAGGCCCAGATCCGCATCAATCACCCCCACCAGGGTCAGCAAGGGAAAGTTATGCCCCTTGGCCACCAACTGGGTGCCGATGATGATATCCGCCGCCCCTTCGGCGATCTCGCCGATCTTTTCCTTAAGCGCCCGTGCCGAGCCGAAAAGATCCGACGACAGCACCGCCACCCGTGCATCGGGAAAGCGGATTGCCACCTCTTCGGCAAGCCGTTCCACCCCCGGCCCGACCGGGGCCAGCCTGCCTTTGGCCTCGCATGACGGGCAGGCCTCGGGCATTGGTTTGGTCTCGCCGCATTGATGGCATTGAAGGCGCTTTTGAAACCGGTGTTCGACCATGCGCGCATCACAATGATCGCAGCCGATCTGATGCCCGCAGGCCCGGCAAATCGTCACCGGCGCATAACCGCGCCGGTTGATGAACAACAAGGCCTGCTCGCCGCGCGAAACCCGCTCGGCAATACCCGCCGCCAGCGTGGGCCCGATCCAGCGGTTTGCCTCAAGCGTCTCATCGCGCATATCTATGGCGCGCATGTCCGGCATCTCGGCGGTCCCGAAGCGCGAGGTCAGATCAATGCGCGCGTATTTGCCCGCATCGGCATTGGCCCAGGTTTCAAGGCAAGGCGTGGCTGAGGCCAGAACCACCTGCGCATCACATAAGCTGGCGCGCAGCACCGCCATATCGCGGGCGTTATACAAAACCCCGTCTTCTTGCTTGTAAGAACTGTCATGCTCTTCATCGACCACGATCAGCCCCAGATCGCGGAAGGGCAAGAACAGCGATGAACGCGCCCCCACCACCATCGCCACATTGCCTTCACCAGCCATGCGCCACAACCGCCGCCGCTCGGTTTGGGTCACGCCTGAATGCCATTCGCCGGGCATCGCACCAAAACGCGCCTGAACCCGGGTCAAAAACTCTGCCGTCAGCGCGATTTCGGGCAAAAGCACCAAGGCCTGTCGGCCCGCGCGCAGACATTCCGCCACGGCTTCCAGATAAACCTCGGTCTTGCCCGACCCGGTCACACCTTTCAAAAGCGTGGTGCCGTAGCGGCCTGCCTTGATGCCTTTGGCCAGCGTCTGGGCCGCCACCGCTTGATCGGCGGCAAGCGCTTTGCCCGGCAGATCGGGGTCAAGGCGCGGATAAGGCAGATCGCGCGCCGCCTCTTCTTCCGACAAGGCCCCAAGCTTGGCCAAGCCTTTGACCACACTGGTGGTCACCCCGGCCAATGCCGCCAGTTCCGACAAGGTGAATGCCGCCCCGCCATATTCATCCATCACATCCAGAACCCGGCCGCGCGCATCGGTCATGCGGCCCGGTTCCACCGCGCCCTTGCGGTACACCCGGCGCGCGCCCGGCGGGTCGGCCAGCCCCGGCGCGCGGGTGGCAAGCCGCAACATCGCGGGCATCGGGGTCAGCGTGTAATCCGCGGCCTTGACCAAAAAGCCGCGCATCGCCTCGGGCATCGGAGCTGCATCCAAGACCCGTGTGACCGGGCGGATTCTCGCATAGTCATATCCGCCCTCACCCGGCCCCCAGACCACGCCCAACACCCGGCGCGGCCCCAAGGGCACCTCGACAAACGCCCCGCAAAAACAGCCGCCCTCGGGCGCCTTGTAATCAAGGCAGCGCCCCAAAGGCTCGGTCGTCAGCACCGAGACAAGATCACCTTCGTCGAAAAATGTCAGATCAGACACCCACACCCCCGATCAAGGCTTCCGGGGGCCGCGCCCATAGGCTAAAAGGGCGCCAACCCACAGCCACCACACCAAGGAGTGCGCCGATGAAATTCTTCGTCGATACAGCCGATACCGCCGCCATCAAGGAACTTAACGACCTTGGGATGGTCGATGGGGTCACCACCAACCCTTCGCTGATTCTCAAATCCGGGCGCGACATCATCGAAGTGACCAAGGAAATCTGCGACATGGTTTCTGGCCCCGTTTCCGCCGAAGTGGTGGCAACTGATGCCAAGGCGATGATCGCCGAAGGCCTCAAGCTTGCCAAGATCGCCCCGAATATCGCGATCAAAGTGCCTTTGACATGGGATGGGCTGACCGCTTGCAAGGCTTTCGCATCCGAAGGCCATATGGTCAACGTCACACTTTGCTTTTCCCCCGCACAAGCGCTTTTGGCCGCCAAGGCCGGGGCTGCGTTCATCTCGCCCTTCATCGGGCGGCTGGATGATATCCATCTGGAAGGCGTTGATCTGATCGAAGATATCCGCATCATCTACGATAACTACAACTTCAAGACCGAGATTTTGGCCGCCTCGATCCGCACCGTCAACCATATCGTTGATTGCGCAAAGATCGGCGCCGATGTGATAACCGCCCCCCCCGCCGTCATCAAATCCATGGCCAATCACGTGCTGACCGACAAGGGCCTTGAGATATTTTTGAAGGATTGGGCAAAAACAGGGCAGAAAATCCTGTAGGCTGGTGTATCATCATCGAAAAAGAAGCAGATGAGGCGAAAATGGCAGAGACAGCACGCATCGCGGAAGACCTGCGCGACAAGCTTATAGCCGCGCCAGAGGTTATCTTGGACGACCGCGACGTGATGCGGGCGTTGATTGCGGCCAATGAACGCGCGATGGGCACCAATATCGTCGATCTGCGCGGCATCGCCATGGAACGGCTGGAAGCCCGGTTGGGGCGGCTTGAAGATACCCATCGGTCAGTGATCGCGGCGGCATATGAAAATCTGGCCGGAACCAATCTGATTCACCGCGCAATTCTCAAGATGCTTGATCCAAGTGATTTTGAAGATTTCTTGACCAATCTTGGCACTGAGGTTGGACAGGTCTTGCGGGTGGATTCGGTGCGGCTTGTGCTCGAATCCTTGCAAGGTGGCGAAGAAGAGTTGGCCGTGAAGAAGCTTGGGCAGGTACTAAGCGTGACGATGCCGGGTTTCATTGATACCTATATGGCCAGCGGGCGTTCGGGCACGGCACGCAGTGTGATCTTGCGCCAAACGATCCCGGTTTCAGATCAGATCTATGGCGGGGCTGCGGGCTGGATCCGGTCAGAAGCCGCGATGCGGCTGGATCT
>JBAUHP010000271.1:0-3175 GCA_049680345.1 Albidovulum sp.
AACGACGCGGCCAAAAACTGCGGCACCACGCTTTGCGCCTGCGTCGTATAGCTGCGCACCAGATCGGTCAGCACATCCACCGGCAACACGCTTTCGCCGCGGCTTTCATGTTCGGCCACGATCTGCAGCAAATATTGCCGGGTCAGATCATCGCCGGTCTTCAGATCAACAATCTGCACCTCGCGCCCGGCGCGGATGAAAACCGCAATATCTTCCAGCGTCACATAGTCGCTGGTTTCGGTATTATAGAGCCGCCTACTTGCGTAGCGCTTGATCAACAGCGGCTTTTGGTCGTCGGCCATGGGTTCCTCCCAAAAGTTTCGGCATTGCAGCAAGATTAGGCGCAAGTGCAGAAAACACAACAAAAAGAAAAAAGGCGGACCCTTAGGATCCGCCGGACTCTTTAAGCTAAGAAGACTGACTGTCGAAAACCGAAACGATTACTTCGCTGCAGTTGCAACTTTTTTCGCAGCGGTCGTTACGTCGTCAGTGGCTTTTTTCATAGCAGCCGACGCGTCTTGCGAAGCTTCTTTGCCCGCAGCCATCATCAGTTCAACAGTTTCCATCTGAACTTTTTTCGCAACTTCAGCGAAAGCCGCCATGTTTTCAGCAGCCATTTCGGCAGCAGCCGAAGCGAAATCGCTGAAAGCTTTGGTGTAGTCGGCAGGCTCTTCTTTGGACTGTGCCAGAACACCGGCTTTCGCGATGGTTTCCTTGGCCCATTTGGACGAAATCTCGTTGGACTTCTCAGCAGCGGTCAAAGCCACTTTCGTCATCTTTTCGCTAAGTGCGGCTTGGGTCTTGAACGCGCCTTGCAGGGCGTCGCCGTTCACCGGGAACGCCTGCATCATGTCTTGCATTACTTTGGTGTAATCTTGGGTCTTGTTCATCTGATTTCTCCTTGGCAAGCGGGGCTATCCCGTTTCGCTGATGCAGCATCATATACATTCTGCAGCGCAGCATTTCAAGAAGAAAATGCTGCGCTGCAGAAAATACTTTAACGCGAGTAGATGTCAGGTGTTTGGCACTTCTGTAACATATTTACCTGGGGCCGCACAAAGCACCGGGTGATCTGCGCCGCCCGGCTCCCGCGCGCCGACCATCTTGCCACTGCGCGCGCCAAGCCAGTCCGCCCAGCGCGGCCACCAGCTGCCGTCATTGAAAACGGCACCTTCGCGCCAGGCATCGGCCGTCTTGGGCAGCGTATCATGGGTATAATGGCCATATTTGCCTTTGCTCGGCGGATTTATGATCCCGGCGATATGGCCTGACTGGGCCAATATAAAGGTCTTGTCCTTGGATCCCATGCGCCGGACCCCGTTATAAGAGGCCTTCCAAGGTGCTATGTGATCGGTCTCGCAAGCGATTGCGCAAATCGGGATTTTGACATCCGACAAGGCCACACGTTCGCCGCAGATCTCAAATCCGCCATCGACAAGCCGGTTGCCCTGGCACAGGCCGCGCAGATATTCGATCGCCATGCGCGCCGGCAAATTGGTACCGTCGCCGTTCCAAAAAAGCAGATCAAAGGCAGGCGGCGCTTCACCCAGCATATAGCTTTTGATCGCGGGGCCGTAGATCAGATCATTGGCCCGCAGGAAGGAAAACGTCCGGGCCATGAAGTATTTGTCCAGATAGCCCGCGCGCGTCACCTCGGCCTCGATCCCATCGACAAAGTCATTATCCAGAAAAACCCCAACTTCGCCGGGGTCGGAAAAATCGGTCATGGTGGTGAAAAGTGTGGCCGATTTCACTGAATCGTCGCCGCGCTTTTTCATCAAGGCAAGCGTTGCCGAAAGCGTCGTGCCCGCGATGCAATAGCCCACCGCGTTGACTTTGCTTTGCCCGGTTATGGCTTTGGCTTCGGCTATGGCCGTCAAGAACCCGTCTTCGACATAATCGCTCATGCCGATCTCGGCATAGCTCGCATCAGGGTTCTTCCAGCTGACAACAAACAGCGTAAAGCCCTGATCGACGATCCATTTGATCAGACTGTTCTTCTCTTTCAGGTCCATGATGTAGAATTTGTTGATCCAGGGCGGAAAGATCACCACGGGCACTGCATGAACCTGCTTGGTCGTGGGGGCGTATTGAATAAGCTCGAACATGTGGTTGCGAAACACCACCGCGCCCTTTGTGGTGGCGATATTCCCGCCCACCTCAAACGAATCGCGGTCGGCCAGCGTGACCAGCAGATCGCCGCGGTTGGCCTCGACATCATGCACAAGGTTCTCAAGCCCCTTGACCAGACTTTCGCCTTCGGTGGCCACGGCTTTTTCCAAAGCATCGGGATTGGTGGCCAGAAAATTCGTGGGCGACAGCAGATCCATCATCTGACCGACGAAATATTCCAGACGCCGCCGGTCCTGGCCTTCCAGCCCTTCGATCCCGGCCACGGCATTATCCATCGCCGCTACATTCATCAGATATTGTTGCTTGATGAAGTTGAAATAGGGGTGGGTCTGCCAAAGCGGGTTGGAAAAGCGCCGATCGGCGGGCGCCGCATCAACAGGGGCAGTCGATTCGCCGCTTGCCAGCGCCTTTTGCACTTCCATGTAGTGGTTCAGCGATTTGCCCCAAAGGGCCACCTGCTGTTCCATCATCTTGGCGGGATCTTTCAGCGCCTCGTTCCACCACGCGTTGGCGGCGCGGCCATATAGGTCAATGCCCGGCGCTTCGAGGGCAGGGTTTGCAGGGCGTTTTTGTGCCATTGCAGCAACAAGGCGCTGCGACAATGCCTCGATCCGGGCCAGATTGGCGTTCAGCTTTTCATTATCTGGCGAAGAGTTCGCAACATTTGTTGTCATATTAACAAATCCACCCTATCGTACTGCACTGCAGCATAACGTGAATGCCGCGTTGGCGAAAGCCGCTTATTCCGCCGCCGCTGGCAGCAAGGAGACGATATGAAGGGCATGGCAACCTACGACTTGATGGAAAGCATTCGTAATACCAACGAATGGCTGGGTGCGTCGGCGCGTGCGATGTCCTCTTATCCGGCATGGGGTATGGTGCCACATCCGATGTTCAAAGTCATGTCTGCTTGGGGCCGCATCACCGAACGCAGCTTTGCGCGTATGGTGATCAAGCCCGACTGGGCCATCCCTTCGGTCACCGGCGAAGATGACCGCGACCATAAGGTTGAGGTTGAGACGCTGGTTTCGCGCCCTTTCGG
>JBAUHP010000272.1:0-4415 GCA_049680345.1 Albidovulum sp.
TCTTGCCCGAAGGCCACAAAGGCCGGCTTGAACTGGCGTGGCGGGTCGCGGATAGCGATAAAAGCGGCGTGGTCGATCTGGCCGAAGTGATGATTTATGCGCAAGGCGTGGCCGCAACGAACATCGACGAAGATGACGTGGCGCGCGCGCAAGAAATTCTGAAATTCGACTTTGACGGCGATGGCGCGGTCGCGATTGATGAGGTTATTGCCGGGGTTGCGGCCCTGCGAAACCTCAACCTTAGCCGGGTGAAAGAGGATATATAGCGTAACGTAGGGTTGAAAGCCGCTACAGATAGAGAAAATCTGCGCTCATAGGCGCAAAAGCCGCTCGCAGTGGGCGCAAGGATTTTCTATAAAGGCCGCATCACAAAGGAGATGGGTCATGACGCCGCTGTATTCGCCTGCCGATATCGCCAAACGCGCCGCTGCCCACCGGGCGGTCGATTTTGTCAAGGACGGTATGCGCCTGGGCCTTGGCACCGGATCGACGGCGGCCTTTATGGTCAGCCGTCTGGGCGAGCGGGTGCGCGATGAAGGCCTGCGGATCATCGGGGTTCCGACATCGACGCGCACGGCGGCGCTGGCGCAAAAGGAAGGTATCCGGATCATCACGCTTGATGAGGCGAAATGGCTGGATATGACCATCGACGGAACCGATGAATTCGACCCGGAGCTTAATCTGATCAAGGGTGGCGGCGGCGCGCATTTGCAAGAAAAGGTGGTTGCCACCGCATCCGACCGGATGATCGTGATTTCAGACGTGGGCAAGAAGGTGCAGCAGCTTGGTGCCTTTCCTTTGCCGGTAGAAGTGATCCGCTTTGGCTGGCAGACCACGCGGATCTTGCTGGAAGAACTTATCGCCTCACTTGGTATGCATCTGCGCGAGGTCACGCTGCGGATGAATGGGGACGCGGCCTTCATCAGTGACGAGGGCAATTACATCCTTGATCTGCATCTGGGCCGCATCGGCAATGCCCGCCAACTGGCGCTTGTGCTGAATCAGGTGCCGGGTGTGGTTGAAAATGGCTTGTTCATGGATATCTGTGATCTGGTGATCATTGGCCATTCCGACGGCAGTACCGAGTTGATCGAGGCGCAAGAGGGCGTGTTGGAGGGGCTGAAGAATGCCCCTATCGGCGCGGATAACCTCTTTGCCGATATCGGCGACTGACGGCCCGTAAGGGGGCCCGAACAGACAAGCATAAGAAGGCGCATCTTTATGGCATTCGATTATGATCTTTTCGTCATCGGCGGCGGATCGGGGGGCGTGCGTGCGGCGCGGATTGCCGCGGGCGAACATGGCGCGCGGGTCGCCTTGGCGGAAGAATACCGCATGGGCGGTACTTGCGTGATCCGCGGCTGCGTTCCCAAAAAGCTGATGGTCTTTGCGTCAGGCTATTCGGGGGCCATTGAGGATGCACGGGCTTACGGCTGGGACGCGCAGCTTGGCGATTTTGACTGGCAGGCGTTTCGCGGCAAGCTGGATGCGGAATTGGACCGGCTGGAGGCAGCTTACCGATCCGGCCTCAGCACGGCGGGCGTTACGGTTTATGATTGCCGCGCCGAAGTGGCCGACGCGCATTCGGTGCGGCTTGCATCGGGCAAGGTGGTGACGGCCAAGCACATCTTGATCGCAACCGGCGGCCATCCGTTTGTGCCCAAGACCGAGGGCGGGGCCGAGGTCTTGACCTCCAACGATATCTTCAAGCTTGAGGCTTTGCCGAAATCGGTTTTGATCGTCGGCGGCGGCTTCATTGCCTGCGAATTCGCCTGTATCTTGAACGGCCTTGGGGTGGCGGTCACCCAATATTACCGCGGCGCGCAGATTTTGCGCGGGTTCGACGGCGAGGCGCGCGGCCATATCGCCGAGATGATGCGCGACAGCGGCGTCAATCTGCATCTGGGCACCGATGTGCTTGAGATGAAGCCAGCAGAGGGCGGCACCTGGGTCAAGACCACAGACGGGCGCGAGGCAGTCTATGAGAAGGTGGTTTACGCGACCGGCCGGGTGCCGAACACGGCCGGTCTTGGGCTTGCGGGCATCGGCGTCAAGCTGGGCCGCAAGGGTGAGGTTATGGTTGATGCGTGGTCGCAAACCACCGTGCCATCCGTCTATGCCGTGGGGGATGTGACCGACCGCATCAACCTGACGCCTGTCGCGATCCGCGAGGGGCACGCCTTTGCCGATACCGTCTTTGGCGCGCAACCCCGCAAGGCCGATCATGATCTGGTCGCAAGTGCCGTCTTTACCCAACCCGAACTGGGCACCGTTGGCCTAAGCGAGGAAGACGCGGCGGCAGAGCGCCCGATTGAGGTTTACGCAACCTCGTTCCGCCCCATGCAATCGGCCTTTGCGGGCCGGTCTGACCGGGTGATGATGAAGCTGATTGTTTGCACCGAAACCCGTAAGGTTCTAGGGTGTCATATCGTGGCGCCAAATGCCGGCGAGATGATCCAGCTTGCGGCAATCGCGGTCAAGATGGGGGCTACGAAAGAAGATTTCGACCGCACCGTGGCGGTGCATCCAACCATGTCGGAAGAGCTGGTGACGATGCGTAAGCCGGTGCGAACGGCTTGACTTTCACGCAAAAGTGCCCAGTTGGGTGCAGAGGTATTTCAATGAACAATATGAGGGGACGATAGCTGATGGCTGGAAGCGGAGGTCCTTGGGGCGGTGGCTCTGGTAATAACGACGACGATGATGATCGCACGGGTGCAGGTCGCGGGCCACGCAAGCCCGACGAAGGGCCGCAACTTCCCGAGATTGAGGAAATCGTCAAGAAAGGCACCGAACAGCTTCGTGTGCTGATGGGCGGGCGCGCCAATCGCGGCGGCGGCATGAACGGCGGCGGCGGTGGCGGCGGTTTTTCGGGTGGCCCGGAATTTTCGCGCAATACCATCGGCATAGGGGTTTTGGCGGCCATCGGTCTTTGGGCATTTGCTTCCTTTTATACGGTCAAACCCGAAGAACAATCGGTCGAACTGACCTTTGGCAAATGCTATTCGCCTTGTACCGGATTACCGGGTCTTAACTTCGCGCCCTGGCCGGTTGTGGTGGCCGAAGTGATCCCGGTTACCCCCGAACGCACCGAAGATATCGGTGTCGGTGGCACCGGCGGCGATGCCGGGCTGATGCTGACCGGTGACGAAAACATCGTCGATATCGATTTCCAAGTGGTCTGGAACGTCTCTGACCCGGAAAGATTTTTGTTCAACCTGCGTGATCCGCAACTGACCATCCGTGCCGTGGCCGAAAGCGCGATGCGCGAAGTGATTGCGCAAAGCCAGCTGGCGCCGATCCTGAACCGGGATCGCGGCATCATTGCAGAGCGTGTGAAGGAACTGATCCAGACCACGCTGAACAGCTATGGCAGCGGGCTGAACGTGGTGCGGGTGAACTTCTTGCGCGCCGATCCGCCGCGTGAGGTGATCGAGGCCTTCAAAAACGTGCAATCGGCGGAACAAGAACGCGACCGTTTGCAAAAAGAGGCTGACGCCTATTCGAACCGGGTTGTTGCCGGGGCGCGGGGTGAAGCCGCACAGGTGCTTGAACAAGCCGAAGCTTACCGGGCGCAGGTCATCAATCAGGCCGAGGGTGAGGCAAGCCGCTTTACCGCCGTCTTGGGTGAATATGAAAAAGCCCCCGACGTCACCCGCAAGCGGCTTTATCTTGAAACCATGGAACAGGTGCTGGGCCGGATCGACAAGGTCATTATTGACGAAAACACCGGCGGGCAGGGGGTTGTCCCCTATCTGCCGCTGAATGAGCTTGGGCGCAAAGCGCAACCTGCTGCAGGGACGACCACAGGGGGAACCAACTGATGAACCGTACAACCCTGATAATACCCGCCATTGTTGTTGCCGTCGCGGCGATCATGGCCTCTATCTTCGTGGTGGATGAACGTGAAACGGCGCTGGTCTTGCAATTTGGCCAGATCAAATCGGTGCGCGAAGAACCCGGCATCTATTTCAAAGTGCCGCTTATCCAGGATGTGGTGACATATGATGACCGCATCTTGGGCTTTGATGTTGACGCGCTGGAAATCACCCCGCTGGATGATCGCCGTTTGGTCGTTGATGCCTTCGCGCGCTGGCGCCTTGATGATGTAGAGCGCTTCCGTCAGGCCGTCGGCGCCGGGGGGGTCAGCTTTGCGCAAGACCGCATCGACAAGATCTTGAACGATGAGATCCGTAACGTTCTGGGTTCGGTCAGCTCTTCCGCGATTTTGTCTGCGGACCGTACGGCCCTGACCCAGCGTATCTTGGAATCTGCACGCCGCAAGGCAGTGTCTTTGGGGGTTGAGATCGTCGATGTGCGCCTGCGCAAGACCGACCTTCCTGCACAAAACCTTGATGCAACTTTCGCGCGGATGCGGGCCGAACGTGAACGCGAGGCCGCAGACGAAGTGGCGC
>JBAUHP010000273.1:0-10379 GCA_049680345.1 Albidovulum sp.
CAGTGCAACTGCTTGGAAAAGTCCATCGATACGACCTGATTATCTTCACCCGCAAGGTTAAGAACCGGCCCCATCGCTGTCATATCCACATTCACCCGTGGCGCCCATCGCGGCCAGCTTGCCGCCAAAAGCGTGATGCAGGTCAAGGCACCCAGGCCGCGCGACGATTTGCCGATTTCGGAAATCAAGATGCCATGCACTTTGCGCCGGATCCGGGCCGGAACATCATGCGATACGAACAGACGAGAGCTTTCCCAGATATGTTCATCCACCGGTGCTTCGTCGAACAAAAGATCGGTCGGCAAATCATCCAAAAGCCCACGCTGGGCATCGCGGATCATGTAGGAATACATCCCGCAACGCGCCGTCGTCGGTGTCAGGCGATTGCCCGCCATCACGCGGTTGAATTCATCATGCACAACAACCCAGCGGCTGGCGGGGGTGTCATATTGATCATACTCCATGCCCAAAGCTTCGGGCAGACGCCACTGCTTGAGGCTGATGAAGGATTCTTTTCGTGCCCGGAATACATTCGCGAAAAGATCACCATGGGCATGCAGATTTTCAAAGGACAGCGTTGTCGTTCGAATTTCTTGCCCCCAAGAAATTTCTTCCGTCGGTATTCCCGTAAGCGGCTTTTGCAACATTGTGGTCACAGTAGTCTGTACTCCTTGGCTCTTTGCAACGCTTCTGCTGTCGTTCGCGCCAAAAGCTTCTGCCGGGCAGAGTTCAGACGCGCCTTGAATGCACTTTCAGAAATACCAAGTGTTGCCGCTGCCTTTGCATGACGCATGCCGTTGGCGACGCAGTTCAGAGCCTCAATTTGTGACCGGGACAAGCTTTCCGGTGGTTCGGTAATATCATGTAGTCGCAAAACCGTCGCCGACATGGTCTCAATCTCACTATCGTGAAATTCGCGATCAGACCGGGCAAAACTCGCAATCGTTCTGGAACTTATGGGGCCGCAAGAAAACGTTGCACCATAGCGCAAACCATAGGTCGCGGCCTCTTTGAACAGACCAAACGGATCCATCAAACGCTCATCGCTCCAACGGATATGGCCGGTCGTGCTGAAACCCCAGGCCGTCATCGGATCGCGCAAGACATAGCCGTTGTTGGTATAGTGATCGATCCAAGCCTGATCATAGGTCTGAAAGGTCAGCAATGGCGATGTAAAACGGATATGGAGCCCGACAAAATAGCCAGCCGGGGCCAAAAGCCCCAGTTTCTTCAGCTCAAGATCAAGACCGGCATTCATCGACATATCTTTTTGTACAGGTTGACTAATTTTTTTCAACTCAGATGTGATTCGCGGGAAGCTTACCCTAGCGATATCCACTGGTTATGATCAAGCTGTGTTTATTTCAAGACAGTTGCCTTTGCCGCCACCGATTGGCCGCAAAAGGCCTGTGTTTATGGCCCAAAAGCCTCTAAATCGGACACAATCCGCGGCTTTGGCGGGCCACCATCGCAGCATCTGGCGCAAATTAATTTCGCGCGTAAGGCGAATCATGCCCAAAGGAATGCCGCCCACCGCGTGTTATCGGCATCCCCCCACCCTCGCCCGCGCCCAAAAACAAAATAGCCCCCGCGACTTTGTCGCGAGGGCCATGTTTCATTTGAAATAGGGTCGATCAGCTTTCGGCGGCATCTTCCTCAGCGGTGCGGATCTTGTCGCCTGCACCTTTGGCAGCCGGGTCACGGTCCACCAGTTCAATGATCGCCATCGGTGCCATATCGCCATAACGGAAGCCCGCCTTGAGGACGCGGACGTAGCCGCCCTGACGGTCCTTGTAGCGTGGCCCCAGAATTTCAAACAGGCGCGCCGTGTGCTTGTCTTGCTTAAGCTGCGAATGGGCCTGACGACGGGCGTGCAGGTCGCCACGCTTGGCCAGCGTGATCAGCTTTTCAACGATCGGACGCAGTTCCTTGGCTTTCGGCAAGGTGGTCTTGATCTGTTCGTGTTCAATCAGCGAACCGGCCATGTTGGCGAACAGCGCTTTGCGGTGTTCGTGGGTCCGGTTCAGACGGCGGTAGCCGCTTCCATGTTGCATCTTCGTCTCCTACGTTCGTTTTGCTTTGTCCGGCGGGTCTTTACGCTGACACCGCTCACCTTGGGGCTTGCACCCGGATAGTCCCCGCTATTGCGGGCATTTTGGGGCCGGTTGCCCGGCCCCGATATCAGAACTGGTCTTCGAAACGCTTGGCCAGATCTTCAATGTTTTCCGGCGGCCATTCTTCGACATCCATACCAAGGTGCAAGCCCATACCCGACAGCACTTCCTTGATCTCGTTCAAGGATTTGCGGCCGAAGTTCGGGGTGCGCAGCATCTCGGCTTCGGTCTTCTGGATCAGATCGCCAATATAAACGATATTGTCGTTCTTCAGGCAGTTTGCCGAACGGACCGAAAGCTCCAACTCGTCCACTTTCTTCAAGAGCAGCGGGTTGAATTCCAGCCCGTCGTCTGCGTCTTGCTTGGTGGCCGATTCAGGCTCATCGAAGTTCACGAAGATGCCAAGCTGGTCTTGCAAGATGCGCGCGGCATAGGCCACCGCGTCATCCGGCGTCAGCGAGCCATCGGTTTCGATCTTCATCGTCAGCTTGTCATAGTCAAGCACCTGACCTTCGCGGGTCGGCTGCACTTCGTAGCTGACCTTCTTGACCGGTGAATAGATCGCATCGATCGGAATCAGGCCAATCGGCGCATCTTCCGGGCGGTTCTTGTCAGCAGCGACATAGCCTTTGCCGGTATCGACCGTCAGTTCCATGAACAGATCCGCACCATCATCAAGGTGGCAGATCACATGGCGCTTGTTCAGCACTTCGATCCCGTTCGTCTCGGCGATATCGCCTGCAGTCACAATGCCCGGCCCTTTTGCCGAAATCGACAGCCGCTTGGGCCCTTCGACTTCCATGCGCAAAGCAACGCCTTTGAGGTTCAAGACGATGTCGGTGACGTCTTCACGCACACCGGCAACCGACGAAAACTCATGCAGCACATTATCGATCTGAACCGAGGTGATCGCCGCACCTTGCAGGCTCGACATCAGCACCCGGCGCAAGGCATTGCCAAGCGTCAGGCCAAAGCCACGCTCAAGCGGTTCAGCCACCAGCGTTGCTTGACGCATCGGGTCATTGCCCGGCTTGACGTCCAGCTGTGCCGGTTTAATCAGGTCTTCCCAATTCTTATGGATCATTCGTTCCGCCTCCATTCTTGCCCAACCCCATGTCCAAAGGGTCGCGGCGCCCGAGGTATAAACAAATTAAACCGGCCCGCGCCAAATCGCGCGGTCCGGACTAACTCTCTTCGTCAGACCCGCCGACGCTTCGGCGGACGACAGCCATTATGGGCCATCGGGGTCACATCACGGATCGAGGTGATGTTGAAGCCAGCAGCGGCCAAAGCACGCAAGGCGCTTTCGCGGCCCGAACCGGGGCCTTGCACTTCGACTTCCAGTGTCTTCAGACCGTGTTCTTGTGCCTTGCGGCCCGCATCTTCAGCGGCCATCTGGGCGGCATAAGGTGTCGATTTACGCGACCCTTTGAAACCCATCGTACCAGCCGAAGACCAGGCAATCGCATTGCCCTGAACATCGGAGATCAAAATCTTGGTGTTGTTGAAGGAAGAGTTCACATGCGCAACGCCAGCGGCGATGTTTTTGCGTTCCTTGCGCTTCGTGCGGACTTTCGTTTCCCGTGCCATTGGTCTGCCCTCCCTATTTCTTCTTGCCGGCGATAGCTTTCGCCGGACCTTTGCGCGTACGCGCATTGGTATGGGTGCGCTGGCCGCGCACGGGCAGGTTCTTACGGTGACGCAGGCCACGGTAGCAGCCAAGATCCATCAAACGCTTGATGTTCATCGTCACTTCGCGGCGAAGGTCGCCCTCGACGGTGAAGTTTGCATCAATATGCTCGCGGATCGCCAGAACTTCAGCATCGCTGAGTTCATTGACCCGGCGGGCTTCGTCGATCTTGACGGCTTCGCAGATCTGGCGCGCAATTTGCGGGCCGATTCCGGTGATATAAGTAAGAGCGATGGGGACGCGTTTCCCCGTCGGGATGTTAACGCCAGCGATACGTGCCACGCGCATTTTCCTTCCGTTGCGGTTCCGTAAGACCAGAACCTTTTTTCACAACAAAGGGTCTCACAGGGCTAATGCCCTGCCGACCCCAGCTTTCAAATCCGAAAAACGGCCTAAAACGGCCCGAATCCTGAATTGATTCTCATGCGAGACGCCGTGACGTAATGGGTTTCCCTTGGGGCGTCAAGCCATGCACGACTGATCCATCACATCCGCAACGGATTTCGCGACATCCTCAATCTCGGCCAGCCCGTCGATGGTGAAAAGATCGCCCATCGCATAGTAGTAACCGATCAGTGGCGAGGTCTTTTTGTAATATTCCATCAGCCGGGTTTTCAGGCTTTCGGCATTGTCATCCGCCCGTCGCGTCAAATCGCTTGATCCGCAATGGTCGCAGATTCCGGGCTTGGCGGTTGGCCGGGTCTCATCATGGTAAACCTCGCCGCAGCTACCGCAGGTAAAGCGTCCGCTGATCCGGCGCACCAGCGCCTCATCATCGACCCGCATCTCGATCACGGCATCCAGTTTCTCACCACTGCGCTTGAGCATGGCCCCCAAAGCATCGGCCTGGCCCAAGGTGCGCGGGAAGCCATCAAAGATAAAGCCCGAGCCTTGACTGCCGCTCATCTTTTCTTCGATCAACCCGATGACGATCTCATCCGTGACCAGATCACCGCGATCCATGATCCCGGCAACCATCTTGCCCATTTCCGTCCCACTGGTGCGCGCCTCGCGCAGCATATCGCCGGTGGAAAGCTGGACCATGCCGCGCTCATCCACCAACCGCCGTGCCTGCGTTCCCTTGCCCGCCCCAGGCGGCCCCAGAAGGATAATGTTTATCATGAGCGTCCTTACCGAAGTGCTGGCGCCTTGCGGCCACCATTACGTTTCTTGCCGCGCAGCTGCGACTTTTCTATCAGGCCCTCATACTGATGGGCCAGAAGATGCGATTGGATCTGGTTGATCGTGTCCATTGTTACACTAACAACAATCAGTACCGAGGTCCCGCCAAAATAGAAAGGTACCGAGAACTGCGAATTCATCAATTCGGGCAACAAACATACCGCCGCAAGATACCCCGAACCGATCACCAAGATACGTGCCACGACGTAATCCAGATAATCCTCGGTCTTCTTGCCCGGCCGGATCCCCGGAATGAAACCGCCCTGGTTCTTCAGATTATCGGCAACCTCGTCAGATTTGAACGAAACATTGGCGGTATAGAAGTATGAGAAGAAGATAATCATCGCCGCGAAGAAGATCAGATAAAGCGGCTGACCATGGCCGAAATAGGCCAGGATCGTCGACATGATCGGCCCGGTCTGCGCGCCCGAGAAGGTAGAGATTGTCGTCGGCAACAACAGCAGGGACGATGCGAAGATCGCCGGAATAACCCCCGCCGGGTTGACCTTGATCGGCAAGTGGCTGGACGAGCCGTCATAGACCTTCATGCCCACCTGACGCCGCGGATACTGAATATGGATCTTGCGCAAACCGCGCTCCATGAAGACCACAAAGGTAATCACGGCGACAACCATCACCAGCACCCCGATGATCACCGCGGCCGAGATATTGCCTGCCCGGCCTTGTTCCAAAAACTGCACCAAAGCGCCCGGAACACCCGCCACGATACCAACGAAGATGATCAGCGACGTGCCGTTGCCAACGCCGCGCGCGGTGATCTGCTCGCCGATCCACATCAAGAACATCGTGCCGCCCACCAGCGTGACCACACAAGCCAGCTTGAAGAACAGCCCCGGATCATGTGCAAGGTTGCCCGCCTCAAGGCTGGCGGCCAGACCCCAGGCTTGGAACGTCGCCAGCAACACGGTGCCGTAGCGCGTATATTGGTTGATCTTCTTGCGGCCTTGCTCGCCCTCTTTCTTCAGCTGCTCAAGCTGCGGCACCATGGCCGTCAAAAGCTGCACGATGATAGAGGCCGAGATATAGGGCATGATCCCCAGCGCAAAAATCCCCATGCGGCCCAAGGCGCCGCCGGTGAACATCTGCAACATCCCGCCAATGCCCTGATTGGCCCGTTCCATGAACGTGGCCAGCGCGTTGGCGTCAATGCCCGGCACCGGAATATAGGTGCCAAGACGGTAAACCATCAGCAAGCCGACGGTAAAGAGGATGCGCTGGCGCAGGTCAGAGGCCTTACCAAGCGCACCCCAACTCATATTCGCAGCCATTTGCTCTGCAGCAGATGCCATATTCGCTTCTTTCATGACAGCGCCGCCGAACCGGTTTCCGGTCGGCGGCGCTTGGAAAACCTATGCCTATGTAAGCAGCGCGGGCGCTGCCTACAACTGCTTATTCTGCCGCAGGCGCCGCTGCCGCCGCTTTGGTGACTGCAAGCGAACCGCCAGCCTTTTCCACTGCCGCTATGGCCGCAGCCGATGCGCCGGAAACGACAAGCTTCACTTTCGCCTTGATTTCACCCTTGGCCAGCACCCGGATGCCGTCCAGTTTGCGGTTGGTCAGGCCTGCCGCAACGATCACATCTTCGGTGATATCAGCCTTGATATCCAGCTTGCCCGCATCGATGAATTTCTGGATCAGGCCCAGATTGACGACGCCGTAATGCTTTTGGTTGGGCTTGTTGAAGCCACGCTTCGGCAAACGCCGGTAAAGCGGCATCTGGCCGCCTTCATAACCACCGATCGAGACACCCGAGCGTGATTTCTGGCCCTTGATACCGCGGCCACCCATCTTGCCCTTGCCCGAACCGGGGCCGCGCGCAACGCGCATACGCTTTTTGGTGGCGCCTGGATTGTCGTGAAGTTCATTCAGTTTCATGTCGCTTCTCCTTTGCCGGAATTGGCCCCCAGCGACGGGAGCGGCCAAACACGGCGTTTCTTGTTGATTCTATGGCCACGCGGGGCCACCGGGGGCGTATAGACGGGATGCAGTGCCCGATCAAGGGGGCGTGCCGCAAACACATGTTTGCCCTTCACACGCACCTGTCATTCCCGCGTAGGCAGGAAACTGTTCGAATGCGCTGCATGAGATGCGTGATCCCCGCTTGCGCGGGGATGACAGTTGCGACGAATGCCCTCAGGCCCCCTTCGGCCAGACGAAATCCGGGCGCAGGGCCTCGTAGACGGGGCGGCCATCGCTGGGTTTCGGATAGCCTTTGGTTTCGTCCCAAAAGGCGTGGTAGGTGGCCTTTGGAAACTTGGCATCGTCATAGCCCATGACATTCGGCACGGCGACGCGGATGCGCTTTTGCTTGTCGTCAAGCATCAAGACCGCGTTGCACTGCTCGCACAGGCAAATTTCCAGCGGGCCATTGGGGTTGTCGGCGTTGAAAGGCACGCGTTTCATCGCGGCTTCATTCACTGTCGTCACATCGCCATGATTGAAGAAGGCGACATGCGTCACTTGCTGGCCGGTGACCTTCTTGCACACATTGCAATGGCATTCGTGATTGTCGATCGGACCGGCGGAGACCTTTACGGGGTGATGTTCGCAGCCACCAGACATTTTGTCAGACATAGCGTTCCCTTTCGATGAATCTCTTATGCGGGCAGGCGCGATTCGCCTTCTGCGCGCAAGATCAGATTAGCATCAAACTGGAATTTCGGCAGGAAATGAAAGCATAACGCCCCCGGAGTTCTCCGGAGGCGTCAGCCGACAAGAATTGTGGGTAAAAGCCTGTGCAGGCCTTAGCCGCGCTCTTCGACGATCCGCACCATGTGCGAAACCGCGTTGACCATACCGCGGATGGAAGGCGTATCTTCCAGCTCACGGGTGCGGTTGATCTTGTTCAGCCCAAGGCCGACCAAGGTCCGGCGTTGAACGTCCGGGCGACGGGCGGCCGATGCGTATTGCTGAACGATGATGGTTTTCTTAGCCATTTTCGGTACTCCTTACGCTTCTGCCGCGTCAGCGGGGGCTTCGGTTGTTTCAGGCTTCTTCAGAATGTCAGCAACCTTCTTGCCACGACGCTGCGCGACCTGACGGGGGCTGGCTTCTTGCTTGAGGCCGTCCATCGTGGCGCGGATCATGTTATAGGGGTTGGCGCTGCCCATCGATTTGGCAACAACATCCGACACACCCAGCATCTCAAACACGGCGCGCATCGGACCACCTGCGATGATCCCGGTACCAGCCGGAGCGGTCCGCATAACCACTTTACCGGCGCCATGACGGCCCTCGATATCGTGATGCAGCGTGCGACCGTCGCGCAGGGGCACGCGAACCAACGAACGCTTGGCCTGCTCGGTTGCCTTGCGGATCGCCTCGGGCACTTCTTTCGCTTTACCCTTGCCGAAACCAACACGACCGCGCTGATCGCCAACAACCACAAGGGCTGCAAAGCCAAAACGCTTACCACCTTTGACGGTCTTCGACACACGGTTGATCGCCACAAGACGATCGGCGAATTCCGGGTTTTCATCGCGGGTGTCGCGACGGCCCCCACGGTTATCTCTCTCAGCCATTGGCCATTCCTTATTCAGCGGCGCGGCCCCGCGCCTTTAACACCGATCCTGGTGTCCCGGATCATCTCCGGGGCCCGGATCATCGGGGCGGCGCGAACGCCACCCACAAATATCAGAACTTCAGACCACCTTCACGCGCAGCATCGGCCAAAGCCTTGATCTTGCCGTGGAAAAGGAAGCCGCCACGATCGAAATAGCATTCTTCGACCCCGGCTTTCTTGGCGCGCTCGGCAATAGCCTTGCCGATCGTGATCGCCGCATCGACGTTGTTCTTGCCCAAAACGCCCAGATCCTTTTCCAAGGAAGACGCCGAAGCCAATGTCACACCATTGATATCGTCGATCAGCTGCACGCTGATGTTCTTGTTCGAGCGGTGAACAGAGAGGCGCGCGCGCCCGTCTGCCATTTTCCGCAGTTTGTTCCGGACGCGCAGGCGGCGCTTGAGGAACAGATCCCGTTTGCTGTTTGCCATGATATGCGTCCTTACTTCTTCTTGCCTTCCTTACGGAAGATGAATTCGCCTTTGTAACGGATGCCCTTGCCCTTATAGGGCTCCGGGGCACGCCATTCGCGGATATTAGCCGCAACCTGGCCGACGAGCTGTGCGTTGATACCTTCGATGACAATCTCGGTCTGCTTCGGGGTGGTCACTGTAACCCCCTCTGGCACATCGAAATTGACCTCGTGGCTATAGCCAAGCGACAGTTTCAAGACATTGCCCTGAATCGCAGCGCGGTAACCGACGCCTTGAATCTCAAGCTCTTTCTTGAAGCCGGTGCTGACGCCCTGAACCAGATTTGCCACCATAGACCGTGACAAACCCCATTGCTGGCGTGCGCGCTTTGACGTGCCGCGCGGCATAACCGAAACGGCGGAACCTTCGACCGTGATCGTCACGTCGTCGGTGGCTTTGAAGTTCAAAGTGCCTTTCGGCCCTTTGACTTCGACGGTCTGACCCGAGACGGAGGCAGAAACCCCCGAAGGCAGCTCGACCGGTTTTTTCCCAATACGAGACATCTGCCCCTCCTCAGAATACGGTGCAGAGCACTTCGCCACCAACATTGGCGGTTCGTGCGGCTGCATCCGACATGACACCTTGCGGTGTGGAGACGATTGACACGCCAAGCCCGTTGCGAACATTCGGAATGTCCTTAACGGAAGAATAGACGCGACGCCCAGGCTTCGAGACGCGCTTGATCTCACGGATCACCGGCGTGCCTTCGAAGTATTTCAGGCTGATTTCCAGTTCCGGCATACCATTGGCTGCCGTCACCTTTTCATATCCGCGGATATAACCCTCGTCCTTCAGCACATCCAAGACCCAAGCACGAAGCTTGGAGGCTGGGCTGCGAACGGTGGATTTTCCGCGCATTTGCGAGTTGCGGATACGCGTAAGCATATCGCCGAGAGGATCGTTCATCATCATGATCTGTCCTCCTTACCAGCTGGACTTGACCATGCCGGGGATCTGGCCCATCGAGGCCAGGTCACGCAGCATGATGCGGCTGAGTTTGAGCTTGCGGTAATACGCATGCGGGCGACCGGTCAACTGGCAACGGTTGTGCAACCGGACAGCCGACGAATTGCGCGGCATCTGGGCAAGCTTCAGCGTGGCGCTGAAACGTTCCTCCATCGGCAGCGACTGGTCTGCGATAATCGCCTTGAAGGCTGCGCGCTTGGCAGCATGCTGCTTAACAAGCTTGGCGCGCTTCACTTCGCGGTTCACCATGGATTTCTTGGCCATTTTTCCTCGTTCCTCCGCGATCAGCTGGTGAAGGGCATGTTGAATTGCTTCAACAGCGCCTTCGCTTCCGCGTCAGTTTTCGCGGTGGTGCAGATGATGATGTCCAT
>JBAUHP010000274.1:0-1553 GCA_049680345.1 Albidovulum sp.
GGTCAAGCCCCGCCGCCATCAGCCAGCCAAGCCCGGCCTTGCTGGCAAAATCAACGTTCACCCAGACAAAGCCCACGCCCACAGCCAGCCCGGCCAGATCGCGCCCCACAGCATCAATCGCCTCGGCCCCGCCGGATCCGTCCAGCACAAACGCTGCAACCTCTTTCATGACAACCTCTTTCCCCCACCCTGCTTCACCCGCCAGACTGCCCGCCACAAGGCGCATTGTCACTGACATTCCGCCATTCCGCCCCACTTCGCCAAAACCCGGCTCTTTCCCTTCGCGCGCCCATTCGCTAAGGAAACCCAACGCAAGACGGGACGCCCAAAAATGCCGATGGAAAAGACATTCGACGCAGCCGAAGCCGAAAAACGCCTTTCGGACCAATGGATCACTTCTGGCGCCTTCCGCGCCGGGGCCAATGCCAAGCCGGGCGCCGATCCGTTTTGTATCATGATCCCGCCGCCCAATGTCACGGGCTCTTTGCATATGGGCCACGCCTTCAACAACACGTTGCAAGATATCCTGACCCGCTGGCACCGGATGCGGGGCTTCGATACGCTCTGGCAACCGGGCCAGGACCATGCGGGCATCGCCACGCAAATGGTGGTTGAACGCGAACTCGCAAAAGACAAATCCAACGCCACCCGGCGCGAAATGGGGCGCGAAGCATTCACCGATAAGATCTGGGAATGGAAAGAGAAATCCGGCGACACCATCATCAATCAGCTGCAGCGCCTCGGTGCCTCTTGTGATTGGGATCGCAACGCTTTCACCATGTCCGGCAACTTCCCCGAAGCCGTGATCAAAGTCTTTGTTGAGATGTATAACAAGGGCCTGATCTATCGCGGCAAACGCCTGGTCAACTGGGATCCGCATTTTGAAACCGCGATTTCGGATCTGGAGGTCGAACAGGTCGAAGTCGCGGGCCATATGTGGCATTTCAAATACCCGCTCGCCGGCGGGGCCACCTATGAATATGTCGAGAAAGACGAGGAAGGCCGCGTCACCCTGCGTGAGACCCGCGATTATATCTCCATCGCCACCACCCGGCCCGAAACCATGCTGGGCGATGGTGCGGTTGCCGTGCACCCGTCGGACGCGCGCTATGCGCCGATCGTGGGGATGTTGTGCGAAATTCCGGTGGGCCCCAAGGAACACCGCCGCCTGATCCCGATCATCACCGATGAATATCCCGATCCGGCCTTTGGCTCGGGTGCGGTGAAGATCACCGGCGCGCATGATTTCAACGATTACGGTGTGGCCAAACGCAATGATATACCCTGCTACCGCCTGATGGATACCCGCGCCGCGATGCGCGCGGACGGCGCGCCATATGCCGAAGCCGCCGCCATCGCCATGGCCGTCGCCAAGGGCGCGCAGACCCTGACCGAGGCTGAGGTGGACGCCATCAACCTCGTCCCCGACGATCTGCGCGGGCTTGACCGCTACGAGGCCCGCAAACTGGTGGTCAAGCAGATCACGTCTGAGGGCCTCGCCGTCACCTATCTGCAAAAGTCCATCGACGAAGAAACCGGCGCCGAGCACCTCG
>JBAUHP010000275.1:0-4845 GCA_049680345.1 Albidovulum sp.
TGCCGTTCGCGCCCTTTCAGCCCAACAAGATCAAGAACCTTGCCGACCCTGTCGCGCCGGTCTTTGGCAGAAAGCGATTTGAGCAAAAGCGGCAGTTCGACATTCTCGGCAGCGTTCAGCATCGGCAACAGATTATAGAATTGAAAGACGATGCCCATGTTGTGCGCACGCCAAGATGCGCGGGCCCCTTCGCCCATCCGGTTCAGATTGCTGCTGCCAATACGCAGATCGCCGCTATCAGGACGGTCAATCCCCGCAAGCATGTTCAGAAGTGTTGATTTACCAGAGCCGGACGGGCCCATGATTGCAACAAAATCGCCTTCAGGGATATCAAGATCGAGGCCGTCAAAAATTGAAAAGGCTTCTTTGCCGATCTTATAGCCTTTTTGCAAATTGCGTAGGGAAATATAGGGTTCGTGATGCTGGACATCGGTCATGTTGGAAATCTCCTAATGGGTTTGTTGGGGGGTGCTGGTGATGCGGATGCGCGCGGCCATGTTAGGGCGAATGCCGGTGGGCGGGCCGTCAAGCGCCAGACGGACAGTGACGGTGCCCTTCGCCGCGGAAACCACAGGTGCGATACGGATCAGCTCAACCGCGAAAGGTGCGTCGGGAAAGCCATCCAACACTGCTTCGCCGCGAAAACCGGGACGCAGAATCGCGATGTTGGCCTCACCAATATCTGCATCAATGAACAGCATATCCGTATTGGTAATTGTCAGCAGGCTTTGGCTGTCGTCGCGGCTGTCTGCATGCCCAAAAGCCCGGTCGCCGCCCGAGACGTTCAGCTCTGTCACGATTCCGGCAATTGGTGCGCGTACCGACAAGGCCGCGATGGGTTCACGGGCGATACGGATCGCCAGCTGCGCAAGTGAAATGTTCTGTCGCGCTTGTGCCACCGCGTTCTGCGCTGTCAGAAAGGTGCTGTTTGCCTCATCAACCTCAAAACCCGTGGCCACCTTGCGTGCAGCAAGTGCGAGGGTCCGTTCACGCCGCACCTGCGCCTGCGCGAACGCGATTTCTACGGCTTCAAGGGCGATCTGCGCCGAGACCAAATCCGCCTGTGCTTGTTCAAGCGCAAAACGGGCTGTGGTATCTTCAAGCACTGCCAGAAGCTGACCGGCCTCGACCCGGTCCCCGACCGCAACCGTTATAGTCTCTATCGTTCCACCGTATTTTGCAAAAAGTGCGGTTGACTGCGGGGCTGTGACATAGCCGGAGCCTGCAATTTCCGCAAACGCTACCCCATTGGAAGGTACGGCTACGTATTGCGCGGGGTTGTGCGCCGCCAAAGGTGCCAGATTGGCGTCCGGCTGTGCAGGGGCCGCCGCAAGATCAGGCGGCGCGGGCGCCGTCAGGTCAGTCACATGTAAGATGTCAGACCGAAGCAAAACGGCCAGCCCGGTCAGCGCCACAAGCGACGAGATCCCTATAGCAAAGACAATCTTGCGGCGGTGTCTACCTGCGCGCTGCAAAGGGGGTGCCTTTGGCTCAAGCGAAAGCGACTTCAGCGTCTCGGCGATTTTGCGGTCATATGTATTGATCTGGTTCATGCAGCGACAATCGAACATTCAGATCAGGCGCGAGACCTCTATCGCGATTGAGGACGCCTCAATCGCGATCTAGTCCTTAAAGCGTCTGTTGGGGGCTTTATGCCTTGGGCCCGCTCGCGTCGCGCCACTGAATTGGTGACATGTCAGTCACGCGCCTGAATTCACGGTTGAAGTTGGACTTCGTCTGGAAGCCCACGTCAAACATAATTTCGGTCACTGATTTCTCGGAGTTGCCAAGCAGATCACAGGCTTCGGAAACACGGTATTCATTCACATATTGCGACACATTTTTAGCCAGCGCACGATTGATTGCTGACGATATCTGGCGGGCGGTTATTCCGGTTTTGCGCGCAAGCCGGTTAAGGTTAAGCTCGGGGTCGCGGTAGATTTGCTTCGCCGCCATGATAGCTTCAAGTGCAGCAAGGGTTTCCTTGTCTTCAACAGCCTCACGTTCCTGCGGCCCTTCTTTTGGTTCATCAGGCGTTTGGCTGCGACTAGCCGAGGCAGCGGCAACTGACAAAAACAAGAGCCCGCCAAGGTTTCCGACCGTGATCGCCACCAAAGCGTTTTCACCACGGGTCCAAGCGAAATCAAGAAAGACAAAAATGTCTAATGCGGCAGTCAAAAGCAAAAACAGGGCGGTGAACATGATGGCGTGAAATGCACGCTC
This sequence comes from Albidovulum sp., assembly GCA_049680345.1. Classification (GTDB taxonomy): domain Bacteria; phylum Pseudomonadota; class Alphaproteobacteria; order Rhodobacterales; family Rhodobacteraceae; genus TMP-24. The sequence continues at coordinate 2,224 of JBAUHP010000275.1, forward strand.
GGCACCATCGAAAGGTGCAAGCTGCAAAGCGTCCGTGCCCGGGCGCATAAGAAACAAGATTGCCAGTGCGTAGCCGACAAATATCAAAACAAGGGCGACGTCTATCAGATCACGATAGGCTATCGTCAAACCAAGAATGAAAACTGACGGCACCGCGTGCAACAAGGTGCGACCTGCGATGGAATTTTCGGGCTTGCGAATTAGGCGGGACACGCCGCTGTAGGCAAGTGCCGGAACCAAAGCCGCAAGACCAGGCGCGATATATCGCACAGTCTCGATACCATATCCCCACCTGAGACCTGACAAAAATGATTGGATTGCACCAACCAGTATCAATGCAAGAAATGGCAGGTTCTGTGGCTTGTCGTCATCACGCGACACGACCGCTGACAAGAGAACAAGTAATAATATCGCGACGACAAACGGGAATGGAACGAAGAACATATCAAAGACCCAACAAATGCGGCAATCAGTGTGTTGAGCATGGCTGTTGTCAATGCAAGAGGCGACCTTTATCGTGATTGAGGTCGCGGGCAATGGTAGATGACCTAGATGAAATCATCTTAGGTCAGTTACAAGCGCCACCGGCTTCCGCCCCAGATCATCGCACGGGTGGTGTCGCTGTACCTTCGCTTCACTTTGAGCCTCCGCGAAATTGAACAGTTGCCGTTGCAGCGGGGGATCGATGCTTCTGATGAGGCCCTGCGGCGTTGAGCCATCAAGTTCGGACCTCCAATCGCTCAAAACCCGGGTCGACGGCAGGGCCGTTCATTACTGGCTGTCGCGTGCGGACGATCAAAATGGCGTCGTTCTGGGCGAATTCATTCAGTCCAAGACGAGATCAGCCTCGTTCCTGGTTTCTTTGGATTGGCCGCATAACCTTACGCCCAAGGCACCCTGTAATCTCCAACCCACTTTATGCAACTGCCCCAGGCGCACTATATGGTTCCACTTCAGACTGTGACCTCGACGAACGAGCAAGCTTTGACAGGCGGATCGGCGTTTCGAATTTTTGCTCCATATGCAAGATCACTGCATCCAAATGCGCCACGCGATAACAATTGGTGTCAAGGGTGCTGCGTGGCTGGGGCGTCGCGCCGTCGCGCACGTCGTTCATCACCAGAATATTGCTTGTTGATTGTGCCAACTGCCCTGAATGCGGCCCTATGATTTCCAAAAGGATCTCATCGGCCGTCACAACCATGCCCGCTGCTGTCGTGACCCGACCGTTGCGCGTGAAAGCGGCGGGCTTTCCTCCAGATCAACCAACGTAACGCGAAGCAGTCGCTGGTTTTCCCAATGGGCCTTTAAGCTGCCATCACGGGCGTTTAGCCTTTTCCAATCATAGGCCGCATCCGAAGCCGGCAAGATGTGGGCTCCGACACGCTCCAGCCAACAAAACTTGGCACTATGGGCCCCCCTGTGCTTTTGCGAATGCCGCTGCCGCCCAGCATGACAACGTGATCAGGCGGCGACGCTTGATGTGAAAGGGCTTTCGATCAGCGCAGCGCCCGAGAGGGAACAGATTTGTGCGGCAAACCGTTCACCATCCCCCAGCCGGTCAGCGATACGCAAGATATCCAGAAAAAGCGCACGCATCGTTCCGGCAAACCCTGTTTCGACGAGAAAACGACATCGGTATCGGCCCTGGAATCAGCCTCTGATGCGGCTGAAATCAGGATCGTAGGGCGATGGCGCAATCACTTCGACCGCAACCATATCGCCGTACATATCCAGATGCAGCTGGGTGCCAACCGCAGACAAAGCGGGGTCGATAAAGGCATAGGCAAGGTTCATGCCGACGCGGTGCCCCCAATCGGCCGAAGAAATCGTGCCAACCACCTTATCGCCTACCATCAGCGACGCGCCGCCCCGTGTGGGGGCATGGGTGGCGTCAACCTTCAGGCTGACAAAGGCTTTGCGTTCGCCCGCCGCATGAAGCTTGGTCAGCGCGGCCTTGCCGATAAAGTCGCCTTTTTCCAACTTCACAAAGCGGTGCAACCCAGTTTCAAACGGCGTGAATTCGGTCAGTAGATCGGCCTTCCAGTGCAAAAAGCCCATCTCCATCCGCATCGAATCCACCGCCCGCGCGCCGAACAGCTTTAACCCATGCGCCTCGCCCGCTTTGCGCAGTGCCAGCCAAGCGGCATAAAGCGAGGCGTTGGGAACGTGGATTTCGTAAGCCAACTCGCCCGAGAAGCTGACGCCCAGAACGGTTGCAGGCGCAAAGCCGATAAAGCATTCCCGCGCGCTGAGCCAAGGGAACGCTGCCTTTGACCAATCGCCGCGCGAACAGGCCGACAGCACTTCGCGCGCCTTTGGCCCTGCCAGAACCAGGATCGTCTGGTCATTGGTCAGGCTGCGGATCTGCACCTGCTCATCGGGCAGGATATGCATTTGCAGCCAGTCCATATCGTGAAATTCACTCGCCGCCGCCGAGCCATACCAGACCCGCGCAGGGCCCCGGTCGGATGCAGGCAGGTTGGCGACCGTTGCCTCGCCCTTGATCATGCCGTGATGGTTCAGCAAATAGCCAAGGCCGACGCGACCATCGCGCTTGGTGACCGCACCGCAAAACATCCGGTCCAAAAAGCTGTGACGGTCAGCGCCGGTAATCTCGAA
>JBAUHP010000276.1:0-5213 GCA_049680345.1 Albidovulum sp.
TGAGAACCACATGGGGATCGCCGCTCTTCGCCGATCATGTGCCAGATGCGGATGATCTTCTGGCAGCACGGCTGCGCGCGGCGGGCGCGATATTCATCGGCAAAAGCAATGCGCCCGAATGGGGCCAAGGATCGCATTCCTTCAACCCCGTGCATGGGGTGACACGCAACCCCTATGATCTGACCCGCAGTGCGGGCGGGTCTTCGGGCGGGGCGGCGGCAGCGCTGGCCGCGCGCATGGTGCCGGTGGCCGACGGCTCTGATACGATGGGATCACTGCGCAACCCTGCGGCCTTTTGCAACATCTACGGGTTTCGCCCCAGCTGGGGGCTGGTGCCGCCAGATGCGGGTGGCGAAGTGTTTTTGCACACCATAACGACAGACGGGCCGATGGCGCGCTGCCCCGCAGACCTTGGCTTGCTGCTTGAAACCTTGTCGGGACCGAACCCCGAGGTGCCTTTCGGGCGAGGCCCCCAAGAATTTGGCAAGCTGGAGCCTGCGGCGGTCAAAGGTCTGCGCATTGGCTGGCTGGGCGATTGGGGTGGGGCCTATGAGGCCGAGCCGGGAATTTTGCAGCTCTGCCAAGACGCCCTGAAGATATACGAGGCTATGGGCGCGGTGATCGAACCTGTGGCCCCGCCCTTCCCGGCCGAAGAGCTTTGGCAAAGCTGGACCACATTGCGCGCCATGCTGAATGCGGGGTCAATGCGGGATCTGTATGATGACCCGGCCAAGCGCACCCAGCTAAAGCCTGAAACCATCTGGGAGATAGAGAGCGGGCGTAATCTGACCGCGACACAGGTCTATGACGCCTCGCTCATCCGTTCGCGCTGGTACGCAACGGCCGCGCGATTGTTTACGCGCTATGACGCGCTGATCATGCCTGCCGCACAGGTCTGGCCTTTCCCGGCCGATTGGCGCTGGCCCGAAACCATCAACGACCGGGCGATGGACACTTACCATCGCTGGATGGAGGTGGTGGTGCCGGTATCCTTGATCGGTCTGCCAAGCCTTTGCCTGCCAGCTGGGTTTGGGCCAGCCGGGTTTGGGCCAGCCGGTTTGCCGACCGGTATGCAACTGATCGGCCCGATGGGCGCGGACGCACAGATATTGCGGCTGGCCGAAGCCTATCACCGCGCCACCGACTGGCCCGGGCAGCGGCCACCACAACTGCAAGGCGCCGGCTCAGCCCCCGTCGAGGCTTTGTAAGGCGCCGTAAAGACCGGGCCTGCGATCGCGAAACAGGCCCCAACTGCGGCGCAGGGCGTATATTTCATCCAGATCGTAAACCGCCGTCTGAATACCCTCAGATGATCGATCAGCGCGGGCGACGATCTGGCCGGTATGATCACTCAGGAAGGAGGAGCCGTAGAAGGTAAGCTCGCGCCCCTCTTGCACTTCGGTTCCGATGCGGTTCGACGCGGCGACGGGCATGATATTGGCTGCCGCATGACCGCGCATGGTCATTTCCCAATGCGGCTGGCTGTCATAGCCGGGGGCGGGCGGTTCTGAGCCGATCGCGGTCGGGTAGAGCAGCAATTCGGCACCTTGCAAAGCCATAGCGCGCGCAGCCTCCGGAAACCATTGATCCCAGCAAATGCCAGTGCCTATCCGCCCCATCGCGGTATCCCAGACCCGAAATCCGGTGTCACCGGGGCTGAAATAGAATTTCTCTTCATAACCGGGGCCTTGGGGGATGTGGCTCTTGCGGTAAAGGCCCAAAACCTTGCCATCGGCATCGGCCATCGCAAGCGAATTGAAAAATGCAGCACCGGCGCGCTCAAAAAAGCTGATGGGCAAAACCACCCCCAGTTCACGGGCCAGATCGGCAAAGCGGGCGATCAGCGGATGGTCTTTGGCCGGGGCCGCATGGGCGAAATGCGCGGGGTCTTGGGTGATACAAAAATAGGGCGTCGCGAACAGCTCTTGCAGCAATATGACCTCTGCCCCTTGTGATGCGGCGCGGCGCACCAAAGCCTCGGCCCGGTCGACATTGGCGGGCAGATCCCATGTGCAGGCGAATTGGGTAACGGCGACGGTGATCTTGGCCAAGGTGCTGCCCTTTCTTGCGAAACATAGGGGCAGTCTGGCGCGAAAGCCTCGCGTTGAAAAGCACTGATGCGCGGCTTTCGCAAGGCGGGCAATGGCGTTAGCATTGGGCAAATGGCCGGAGCCTTGCCCATGACACACACCCCTGATCCGCGCTTGCGGCTGCGCCTGACGATTGGCGACAGCGATTGGCTGGGGCCGGGCAAAGCCGATTTGCTGGAAGGCATCAAAGAGACCGGGTCAATCGCGGCCGCCGGGCGCAAGATGGGGATGAGCTATAAGCGCGCATGGGGGTTGGTTGAGGTTTTGAACGCCATGTTCGCCGCACCTTTGGTCAGCGCCAGCCGTGGCGGCGCGGGCCATGGCGGTGCCGCGCTGACCGATGCAGGCGACAGGGTCTTGGCGCTTTACCGCCAGATGCAGGCAGGGGCCGAGGCCGCAGTTTCGGCGGAAATTCAAGAGCTGTCCGAAATGGTTGGGCGCCCGAATGGCGTGGCCAAAAATTAGATCTTGCCCGCGCGGCAAGCCATGCGTTATTTCCGCATGGACATAACGGAACATACCATGCGCCGAATTCTGGCCCTGATCTGCTGTCTTTGCGCAATAGCGCAGCCCTTACGGGCCGAAAGCGCATTGATCGCCGTCGCCACCAATTTTCTGGGCGCGGCTGAACGGCTGGCCGCCGGATATGGTGCCGCCTCGGGCCACGAAATCACCCTGAGCGCCGGGGCCACGGGCAAGCTTTATGCGCAGATCATCGCAGGCGCGCCTTATGATGCTTTGTTATCGGCAGATAGTGACACGGTTGGCAGGCTTGTCGGTGAAGGCCGCGCCGTTGCGGCAAGCAGGTTCACTTATGCGTTCGGAGCACTGGTCTTATGGTCGGCGGATCCGGCGCGCGATGTGTCCGACCCACGCGCGGCATTAAAGGCGGCGCGCCATGTCGCCATCGCCAACCCGACCTTGGCCCCCTACGGCAAGGCCGCCATGGAAGCGATAGCGGCATTGGGGTTTTCGGATGCCGTCGCGGGCAAGATCGTGATGGGCGAAAACATCGGACAGGCGCAGTTGATGGTGGCAAGCGGTGCGGCCGAGATTGGCTTTGTTGCGGCCTCGGCCACCTTGGGCGCGCGCGGCGCGCAGTGGCCGGTGCCGGTGGGTGCCCATGCCCCCATTCGCCAAGATGCCGCCTTGTTGCAGCATGGCGCGGCGAACAAGGCCGCAGCGGGGTTCTTGGCCTATCTTGCATCGGACAAGGCCAAGGCGATTATCACCACCCTTGGCTATGGGGTCGTACCGTGAACATCCCCGATCTTGCGCCCTTCTGGCTGACCTTGAAACTGGCGGCGTTGGTCACAGCACTTTTGCTGGTTCTGGGCACGCCATTGGCTTGGTGGTTGGCACGCAGCCGTTCGCGTATTGCCCCGGCGGTTGAGGCGCTGACAGCCTTGCCGCTGGTCTTGCCGCCCACGGTTTTGGGCTTTTACCTTTTGCTGGCGTTCAATCCGCAATCGCCCTTTGGCGCCTTTTGGCTTGATCTGACCGGCGCCACGCTGACCTTTTCCTTCACGGGCTTGGTGCTTGCCTCAATCCTTTATTCCTTACCGTTCACGGTGCAACCGCTGCAATCGGCCTTCACCGCACTTGGAACAGCCCCGGTCGAGACGGCCGCAAGCCTTGGCGCCTCGCCAATGGACGCATTCGTCAGCGTGGCCCTACCGCTTTCGGCGCGCGGCTATCTGACCGCAGCGGTGCTGACCTTCGCCCATACTTTAGGCGAATTTGGCGTGGTCTTGATGGTGGGCGGCAATATTCCGGGCGAAACCCGGGTGATATCAATCGCGATTTATGAGCATGTGGAGCGGCTGGATTATGGCGCCGCACATTGGTTGTCGGGCATGCTGCTGGTGCTGTCTTTCACGATCTTGCTTGCGCTTTACGGCCTTACCGGCCGTGACAGGCGGCGGCGATGAGCGGGCTTGATCTGCGCCTTGATCTGCGCCGGGGCAATTTTGCCCTGCGCTTGCACCAAGCTTTGCCGCTTGACGGGTTAACGGCGGTTTTCGGGCCATCGGGCGCGGGTAAATCCACGCTTTTGCGTGCGATCGCGGGGTTTGAACCGACGGGCGGGGTAATCCGGATCGGGGAGGATATCTGGGAAGAGGGGGCGCGCTTCGTACCCGCGCATAAGCGGCGCATCGGCTTTGTCTTTCAAGAACCGCAGCTTTTCACCCATCTGGATGTGGCGGGCAACCTTGCCTATGCAGCCAGGCGCGCGGGGCAGATGGCATCTGTAGCAAAGGTGGCCGCCGATCTTGGGCTGGATGCTTTGATGGCGCGGCGCGTGGCCGGGCTTTCGGGCGGCGAGGCGCAACGCGTGGCCCTTGGGCGCGCCCTTCTGACCGCGCCGCGATTGTTGTTGATGGACGAGCCTTTGTCATCGCTGGATGCGGCCAGCCGGGCAGAGATATTGCCGCTGATTGAGCGGCTTCGCGATCAAGCAAAGCTGCCGATACTCTACGTCAGCCATTCCTTGGGCGAAGTGGCGCGGCTGGCAACACGCGTATTGGCACTGCACCAAGGCAAGGTGGCAGCCTTTGGCCCGACCGCCGAGGTTTTGGGCGATGCCGATGCAGGCCCGGCCTTTGGCGGCACCGAACCGGGCAGTCTGATCGAGGCTTGCTACGACCGGGCAGAGGCCGACGGGCTTTGCCGTCTGACCTTTGCGGGCGGCGCGATTGTGGTGCCTGCCCTGGCTGCGCGCAAGGGCGAGGTGATCCGGCTTTTTGTGCAAGCGCGTGATGTGATGATCGCGCGGCGCCCCCCCGAAGATGTCAGTGCGCTCAACATCCTGGCCGCGCGGGTCGAGGGTCTGCGCGCAGTTGATGGTGCATCGGTTGAGGTCTGGCTAAGCCTTGGCGGCGTGCGGGTGCGCGCCCGGATCACGAAGCGGTCGGCAGCGGCACTTGGGCTGGAGCCGGGCACTGCGTGTTTCGCGATATTGAAGTCGGTGGCATTGGCGCGCGATTAGGATAAACGAAAATGCGGGTCGCACTGGATCATTCTGGTGGGCGCGGATAGGTTTGGCTGATGGAAAAATCTGCACTTATTGTGGCCCATGGGCAGCCGTCCGACCCGGATCCGGCCGAGGCTGATCTTGCCCTT
>JBAUHP010000277.1:0-4839 GCA_049680345.1 Albidovulum sp.
AAATTTACGCCGTGTCAACAAATCTTGACCGAAGCGTTACATGCGCGATGCGACATTTTCCCAGTTCACAAGGTTATCAAGGAAGTTGGTCAGATAGGCCGGGCGCTTGTTGCGGAAGTCGATGTAATAGGAATGTTCCCACACATCGCAGCCCAAAAGGGCTGTCTGGCCAAAGCAAAGCGGGTTCACGCCGTTTTCGGTCTTGGTGACCTTAAGGCTGCCGTCCTTGTCCTTGACAAGCCATGCCCAGCCCGAACCGAACTGGCCAGCACCTGCGGCGGCAAAATCTTCCTTGAACTTGGCAACCGAACCAAAGCTTTCGGTGATGGCTTTTTCCAGACCACCGGGCATGGCGCGGCCCTTCGGCCCCATCATTTCCCAAAACTGCGCGTGGTTCCAATGCTGCGAGGCATTGTTGAAAATGCCGTTTTGCGCGACAGAGCCCGCCTGATAGGTGCCGCGCACGATATCTTCGACAGATTTGCCTTCCCATTCAGTTCCAGCAATCAGCTTATTGCCGTTATCGACATAGGCCTTGTGGTGGATGTCGTGGTGATATTCGAAAGTCTCCTTCGACATGCCCTGAGCGGCCAGCGCATCATGGGCATAGGGTAGATCAGGAAGGGTGAAGGTCATGTAATGTTCCTCTCGCGGCGGATTGAAGCTCAGGGCAATAAGGCCCTCCGACACGCGAAGGTCAAGACCGATTTGCTTATTATCGCATCACAACCGCTGCGGCTATTTCAACTTGCAGGTCCCAAAGCCCGAATGGGGATCTGCGGATGACTGCGCTGATGTGATCGTGATTTTATTGGTGGATTTTACGATGGTTGCACGGGTTCGGTCTTGCACGATCGTTGCACCATACTTGCCTTTGATATTCGCGAAATCCCAGGTGATTGTCAGCCGCTTCGCGTTATCAACCGAAACTTCGGCCGCGAGCGGTTTGCCCGCCTAATGATAAATGAAAGGATCGAAAGCAGTCGCCGTCTGCGTCGCCGGATCGAAGGTGATATCAACCCAATTCGGCAAAAAGCCGTTGTTTTTGCTCACGTTTATCTGGCACTCATAAACCATTCCGGCATGTGCAATGCCCGAAAAACAAAACGAAAGACCAGCCGCCAAAAGGGTGTTACGCAAATTCAAATCTCCATCCAGGGTTGAGTGCGCATTCAAACGCAGAGATCGTCAGAATCGTCAATAACCCCGTGTGGAATTTTTGTATGAATTTCAAAAAGAAGGCGGCGATTCAGCAGCCCCCTACCCCGCAAACAGCTCTGACCCCGGTCGGGCCGAGCTTTCGAGCGCGCCAAAAGCATAGGCCGCAACCGAGCGGAAGGTCACAAGCGTGAATTCATCCGCATCCGATTTCCACACCGCCGCTGCAACTTGCGCTGCGCGGGTGCGGCGCAACTCACCTTGCTCAAAGCTGGCGAAATCGACCGGGCAAAGCTTCATCAGCACTTCAACCGCCCTCTCGCCCTTGATGCGGAACATCGCCCGCGCGTCCGAGACATCGGAAACCAAGGCATGATCTTTTTGCAAAGACTTGGTCAGGCTGGCCACGGTTTCACCCACCTTGGCATAGGGCACAAGGATCAAAAGTTCATCCGGGCTCATCCAGCCAACGCTGGCCCCGTCCTTAAGCGTGATCTTTCGCGCGGCAGGCACGTCAAGGCCGACGGCGGCCTTCAGCGCCTTTTGCGTAGCGGCAGATGCAAGATCACCGCGCAGGGTAATCATTCCTTGCAGCCCGGCCTCGCTGATCTGGGCGAAACCTGCATAAGATTTTCCATCCAAAGCGCTGACTGCATTAGACATTTTGCTTCGCCCCTTCTTTGTCGTAAAAGACCTGATCGACGATCCGCGCCTGAACCACCCGGCCATTATCAACCGGGAAATCAAGCACCTCGCCCATGCGGTCAGGCCCGTGTTTCACCAGCCCCATCGCGATGCCCTTGCCCAAAGTGGGCGAGAAATAGCTGGAGGTGACGCGCCCTTGGGTGTTGCGCTGGCCATTGGCATTCACGCCCTCGGCCACCGCATAGGCACCATCGGGAATGACCGAGCCGTCAAGGGTTTCCAGCCCCACAAGCTGCCAGCGATCCGGGCTGGCCATGTAGCTGCGCTGTTGCGCGCGCTTGCCAAGGTAATCGGCCTTCTTCTTGGAAATCGCCCAAGACATGTTCAGATCTTGCGGGATGACCGTGCCATCACTTTCGTCACCGATCATGATAAAGCCCTTCTCGGCGCGCAAGACATGCAGGCATTCGGTGCCGTAAGGCATCAGGCCAAACTCTTGCCCCCCTGCGTGCAAAGCCTGCCAAAACGCCAGCCCTTCCGAGGCCGGAACCGCGATTTCATAGCTCAGCTCGCCCGAGAATGAGATGCGGAAGACGCGCGCCCGGAAGCCGCCCAATGTGCCGTCGCGCCATTCCATAAACGGCAGCGCTTCGCGCGATACATCCATGCCGCCCAGCTTTTCGAGAAGCTTGCGGGCATTGGGGCCGACAACCGCGATCTGGGCGAATTCTTCGGTCAGATTGGCGGTATAAACCTTCCAATCCCACCATTCGCATTGCAGCCAGTCTTCCATCCAGCCGTGAATGCGGTCAGCGCCGCCCGAGGTGGTATGGCAAAGCCAGGTATCCTCGGAAAGGCGCGCAACCACGCCGTCATCACTCAAAAACCCGTTTTCCGAACACATAAGGCCATAGCGGCATTTGCCGATGGGCAGAGTCGACATCACCCCGGTGTAAAGCATGTCAAGGAATTTGCCTGCATCCGGCCCCTTGACGATGATCTTTCCCAGCGTCGATGCATCAAGCAAACCAAGGTTTTGCCGGGTGTTGTTGATCTCACGATTGACGGCATCATGAACCGTTTCTCCGGCCTGCACATAGGCATAGGGGCGGCGCCACAGGCCGACCGGCTCCCAATCGGCGCCGTTCTTGTCGTGCCATTCATGCATGGGGGTGCGGCGCAGGGGCTGAAAGATCTCGCCACGCGCCTCGCCCGCGATTGCACCGATCGAGATCGGTGTATAGGGCGGACGGAAGGTTGTGGTTCCGGTGGCCGGAATGCCTTGGCTAAGCGCGTCAGAAAGAACCGCAAGACCATTGATATTGCTAAGCTTTCCTTGATCCGTCGCCATGCCAAGGGTGGTATATCGTTTGGTATGTTCAACGCTTTCATAGCCTTCGCGCGCGGCCAGTTGCACGTCCGAGACCTTTACGTCGTTTTGGTAATCCAGCCACATCTTGGCCTTCAGCGCCGGGCCCGCTCCTTGCGGCATGATCCAGACCGGTTCTATCGCGGCCTCGGGTGCGGCATTGGTCTTGGCGGGCTTGCCGCCCATCGCCTTGGCCACATCAGCCAATACTTCGTCCGAGGTCAGCGCGCCATTGGCGCTCCCTACAGCGGTGACCATCGCCATGCCATCCGCACCGGTGGCAGGCTTGTCGGGATCGGGGCGGAACATCGCTTTTGCCTCATCCCAGATCAGCTTGCCACCGCAATGCGACCAAAGATGCACCACCGGCGACCAGCCGCCCGACATGGCAACCGCGTCACAAGCAATGCTTTCCAGCTCTGCACCCTCGCCCGCCTGAATGCATAAGGATACGCCGGTAACCCGCTTGTTTCCCTTGACTTTCGCTATACCGCGCCCTTCCAGAACCCGGATACCGCGGGCGCGTGCTTCTTCGGGCAGCGCCCCGGTGGCACTTGCGCGCGCATCAATGATTGCGGGCACCACAAGCCCCGCATCCAAAAGTGCCAAGGCGGTGCGGTAGGCATCGTCATTATTGGTCACCACAACCGTGCGATCGCCGGGGCTGACCGCCCAGTTGACGACATAGTCGCGCAAAGCACCGGCCAGCATGACCCCCGGAATATCGTTGCCCGCAAAAGACAGGGGCCGTTCAATCGCCCCGGTGGCGGTCACCACATGGCCCGCGCGGATCCGCCAAAGCCGGTGGCGCGGACGCCCGTCGCCCGGCGTGTGATCGGCGATCCGCTCATACCCCATGATATAGCCATGGTCATAAAGACCCGAGGCCATCATCCGGGTGTGAAGCGTGACATTTTCCATCTTGCCAAGGGCTTCGACGGCGTTGTTCACCCAATCTTCAGCGGGCAGACCGTCAATTTCCACCCCGTCAACCGGCGCGCGGCCACCCCAATAGGGGTTTTGTTCCATCACGATCACGCGCTTGCCGTCGCTTCCCGCCTGAAGGGCTGCCGCAAGGCCTGCAATACCGCCGCCGACAATCACCAGATCGGCGAAAGCATAGGCATATTCGTAACGGTCCACATCGCGTTCGCTTGGCACTTTGCCAAGCCCGGCAGAGCGGCGGATGATCGGTTCGAACACGTGTTTCCACGCGAAACGCGGGAACATGAAGGTCTTGTAGTAAAAGCCCGCCGGCAAGAAACGCGCCATGGAATTGTTGATGGCACCTACGTCAAATTCGAGGCTTGGCCAGTGGTTCTGGCTTGCGGTGGCCGCACCATCGAAAAGCTCTGTCGTGGTCACACGCTGGTTCGGTTCGAACCGCGCGCCCGTCCCCAGCCCGACAAGCGCATTGGGTTCTTCCGCGCCCGAGGCCACAACCCCGCGCGGACGGTGATATTTGAACGAGCGGCCCATCAGCATCTGATCGGCGCCCAGCAGGGCCGAGGCCAGAGTGTCACCGGCAAAGCCTGCCATCCGGCGGCCATTGAAGGTAAAGGACAGGGCCTTTGTGCGGTCGATCAAACGACCGCCCTTTTGCAGACGAGTGCTCACTGATAGCCCCCCCAATTCGGACGTTTCTTTTTGATCTTGGCGATCAGATC
>JBAUHP010000278.1:0-11910 GCA_049680345.1 Albidovulum sp.
TTGATGTGAACACCCAGCGCGATTATCTGCGGTTTTTCTGGAACTCGGTGATCATCGCCATGGGGTCCACCTTGCTGGGGCTGGCGATTGCGATACCGGCGGCATGGTCCATGGCCTTTGTGCCCTCCAAGCGCACCAAAGATGTGCTGATGTGGATGCTGTCGACCAAGATGATGCCGGCCGCCGGGGTGCTGGTGCCGATCTATCTGATCTTCTCATACTTCGGCCTGTTGGACAGCCGCATCGGTCTGGTGATGGTGCTTATGTTGATGAACCTGCCGATCATCATCTGGATGCTTTACACCTATTTCAAGGAAATCCCCGGAGAGATCCTTGAGGCGGCGCGGATGGACGGCGCAAATCTGCGATCCGAGATCCTTTATGTGCTGACGCCGATGGCCATACCCGGCATCGCCTCAACCCTGCTTTTGAACGTGATCCTCGCCTGGAATGAGGCGTTTTGGACATTGAACCTGACGGTGACGGACGCGGCTCCGCTGACAAAATTCATATCGTCCTTCTCCAGCCCGCAAGGCTTGTTTTACGCGAAACTCTCGGCCGCAAGCACGATGGCCATCGCACCAATTCTGGTGCTTGGCTGGTTCAGCCAAAAACAACTGGTCCGCGGTTTGACCTTCGGCGCCGTGAAGTGAGGGAATAATGGGACAGATCACACTCAAGAACGTCAGCAAATCCTTTGGCGATGTCGAGGTTATTCCCGGCGTTGACCTGACCATTGAGGATGGCGAGTTCGTGGTATTCGTCGGCCCTTCGGGTTGCGGCAAATCCACCCTGCTGCGCCTGATCGCGGGGCTGGAAGACACAAGCGGCGGCACGATCAACATCGACGGCAAGGATGCAACCGCCCTGCCCCCCGCCAAGCGCGGTCTGGCGATGGTGTTTCAATCCTACGCACTTTACCCGCATATGACGGTGCGCAAGAACATCGCATTCCCGTTGAAAATGGCGGGCATGACCGAGGCCGAACAAAACGCCAAGGTAGAGGCGGCGGCGAAGGTGCTTAATCTTGGATCATACCTTGACCGTCGTCCGGGGCAATTGTCGGGCGGCCAGCGTCAGCGCGTGGCCATTGGCCGCGCCATCGTGCGCGAACCTGCGGCCTTCTTGTTTGATGAGCCGCTGTCGAACCTTGATGCCGCCTTGCGCGTCGTCATGCGCCAGGAAATCACCGAACTGCATCAAAGCCTGAAAACCACCATGATCTATGTCACCCATGATCAGGTCGAAGCGATGACCATGGCCGACAAGATCGTTGTGCTGAACGCAGGCCGGGTCGAACAGGTGGGCAGCCCGCTTGAGCTTTACCGCGCACCGCGCAATCTGTTTGTCGCGGGCTTCATCGGCAGCCCCAAGATGAACCTGATCGGCGGGGCCGAGGCGCAAAAACACGGCGCCACCACCATCGGCATCCGGCCCGAACATATTGATGTAGGCTCCGGCCCCTGGACCGGCACCGTCGGTCTGGCCGAACATTTGGGCTCGGACACGTTCTTGAAGGTGGATGCGGGCGATCTGGGCATCATGACCGTGCGGGCGCGCGGCGAGATGGATCTGCACCACGGCGACAAGATCCAGTTCGGCCCGCAAGATGACAAGCTGATGCGCTTTGATGCGCATGGCCTGCTGGCGTGAGGCTTGCGGGCAAATCCGCGCTGATCACCGGTGCCGCGCGCGGCATCGGCAAGGCATTGGCCCGCGCCTATGTGGCCGAGGGTGCCGGGGTGGCCATCGCCGATGTAAATCTGGACGCGGCCAAAGCCACGGCCGCCGATATTGGCCCCGGTGCCCATGCGCTGCACCTGGATGTCAGCGATCAGGCCAGCATTGATGCGGCATTTGCGGCCATGGCGCGCGATCATGGCGGCATCGATATTTTGGTGAACAATGCCGCCTTGTTCGACCTTGCCCCCATCGCCGAAATCACCCGCGCCAGCTATGACCGGCTTTTCAGCGTCAATGTCGCAGGCACGCTTTTCACCCTTCAAGCCGCCGCGCGCGCCATGATCGTGCAAGGCAGGGGCGGCAAGATCATCAATATGGCCTCTCAGGCCGGGCGGCGCGGAGAGGCTTTGGTGGGGGTTTATTGCGCCACGAAGGCTGCCGTGATCAGCCTGACGCAATCGGCGGGGCTTGATCTGATCCGCCACAAGATCAACGTCAATGCCATCGCCCCCGGCGTGGTTGATGGCGAACACTGGGACGGGGTCGATGCGCTGTTTGCGCAGGCCGAGGGGCTGGCGAAGGGCGAAAAGAAAGCCCGCGTCGCCGCCGCCGTTCCTTACGGACGCATGGGCACAGCCGAAGATCTGACCGGAATGGCGGTATTTTTAGCCTCAAGTGATGCGGATTACATCGTCGCCCAAACCTACGGCGTCGATGGCGGAAACTGGATGAATTGATGATCAGACTGAATACCACCAACCTTGCCCGTCTTCCCAAGGGTATCACGCCCCCTGCCTATGCGCGGGCGGGGCTTAGCCCTGGCATCGTGCATATTGGTTGCGGTAATTTTCACCGCGCCCATCAGGCGGTTTATCTTGATGACCTTTTCGCGCTTGGCCTTGGGCATGACTTTGCCATTCTGGGCGCAGGCGTGCGCCCCGCAGACGCCGGGATGCGCGATCAGCTTTGCGCCCAAGACTACCTTTCGACGGTGATAGAGCTTGCCCCCGGCGGGGCCCAGACTGCGCGCATCATCGGCGCCATGACCGGCTTTGTGCCCGTGGCCAAGGGCAATGCCGCGCTGATTGCGGCCATGGCAGAGCCTGCGATCAAGATCGTCTCACTGACCGTGACCGAGGGCGGCTATTACATCGACCCCACTACCGGAACCTTCAGCCCCGCCCATCCCGATGTGCAGGCCGATGCGGCAAATCCCGACGCCCCCGACACTGCCTTTGGTGCGATTATCGCGGCATTGCGTCTGCGCAGATCGGCCAATCTGATGCCCTTCACCGTGATGTGTTGCGACAACATCCCCCATAACGGCCATGTCACCCGCGACGCGGTGGTGGGCCTTTGCCGCCTGTCTGACCCTTTGTTCGCCGATTGGATCGCGCAAAACGTGGCCTTCCCCAATTCGATGGTCGACCGCATCACCCCCGCCACCGGCACCCGCGAAATCGCTTTGGCCGCCGCAATGGGCATTGATGACGCGGCCCCCGTCACCTGTGAGCCGTTTCGCCAATGGGTGATGGAAGATAACTTCCCCGCCGGGCGCCCCGAACTTGAACGCGTCGGCGTCACCTTCACCCCGCATGTCGATCTATATGAGACGATGAAGATCCGCATCTTGAACGGCGGGCATGCGATCATTGCCTATCCTGCGGGCCTGCAAAACATCGAATTCGCGCATCAGGCGATGGCCGATCCGCTGATCCGCGCCTTTCTTGACCGCGTGCTTGGGGCCGAGGTTCTGCCGCATGTCCCGGCGGTTCCGGGCCAGAACCTTGAAGATTACAAGCGCCTGATTATTGAGCGTTTTTCCAACCCCAAGATCGCCGATACCGTGCGCCGCCTGTGCCTTGATGGTTCCAACCGCCAACCCAAATTCATCTTGCCCGCCTTGCAAGATGGCCTGGCTGCGGGCACCGACGTGGCTGGCCTTACGCTGCTTTCAGCGATCTGGTGCCGCTATTGCTTTGGCACCACAGAAGACGGCTTCGAAATCCCCGCCAATGACCCAAACTGGCAGCAGCTGACCAAACGCGCCAATGCCGCACGCACGGCACCGGTCGAGTGGTTGAAGATGACCGAGGTTTACGGCGACATTGCAGATAACGCCGCCTTTGTCGCCAGCTTTTCGGCAGCTTTGCAGGCCGTTTGGCAAGATGGCAGCAAGGCGGCGATCAATGCCTATCTGTCGCGCCAATAGATCAAGGTCTAAAGCCTAACCCCATGGCGCGCGGCCAGATCGGTGAAGAACTGCCATGCCACCCGCCCCGACCGGGCCCCGCGCGTGGCTTGCCATTCGATCGCCTCGGCGCGCAAGGTGCCATCGTCGATCGTCAGGCCGTGCGCATCGCAATAGCCACGGATCATCGCCAGATATTCGTCTTGGGTGCAGGGATGAAACCCAAGCCACAGCCCGAAACGGTCTGACAAAGATACCTTTTCTTCCACCGCCTCGGACGGGCTGATCGCGGTTGAGCGTTCATTTTCGATCATATCGCGCGGCATCAGGTGGCGGCGGTTTGAGGTGGCATAAAAGATCACATTGGCCGGCCGGCCCTCGATCCCGCCATCCAATACTGCCTTGAGCGCTTTGTAGTGCTGGTCATCATGGCTGAACGACAGATCATCGCAAAACAGCAAGAAGCGCCGGTCAGCCGCGCCGCGCAGCACCGCCAGAAGCCGGGTGATAGAGGGCAGATCTTCGCGGCTCAGCTCTACAATCGACAGATCATGGCCGCGCGAAACGACCTCGGCATGGACCGCCTTCACCAGGCTTGATTTCCCCATCCCGCGCGCACCCCATAAAAGCGCGTTATTGGCCGGAAGGCCTGCGGCGAAATGCAGCGTGTTTTCCATCAGCGTATCGCGCGATCGGTCAATGCCGTGCAAAAGCGCCAGATCAACCCGGTTCACCTCTGCCACCGGCACCAGCCGGTCGGGGGCGACATGCCAGACGAAAGCCTGCGCTGCCGCGAAATCCGGCGCGGGTTCGGGCTCAGGCGCCAATCGTTCCAGCGCCGCCGCGATACGGACGAGCGGATCGGAGGTCATGGTGCGCCCGTGCCTTCCTCGCCTTCATCATCCTCCTCGTCTTCGTCAACCCAGGTGCCATCGGCGCGCATCTGCGCTTCGCGGTCACGCTCAAACCGGCTGATCAGGAAGATCGAGATTTCATAAAGCGGGTAGACCGCGCCGAACAAAATGCATTGCGAAAACACATCCGGCGGGGTCACAACGGCGGCCACTGCCAAGATCGCCACCACCGCATATTTGCGGGTGGCTTTCAGCCCCTTGGAACTTATCAGCCCGGCCCGGCCCATCAGCGTCAACAGCACCGGAAGCTGAAAACACACGCCAAAGGCCATCACGAAGGTCATGGTCAGTGACAGATAAGCCTCTATCGAGCCTTGGAAAACCACGCCCGGCGGTGCGGCGGCCAAGGTTGAACCCGCAGCCTCCACATCGGTCGGGAAAGCATCTTGAAAGCCCAAGAAGAAGTTGAAGGCGAAGGGCAAGATCACGTAATAGGCAAAGCTTGCACCGATCAAGAACATCACCGGCGAGGCGACGAGGAAGGGCAAAAACGCATTACGCTCAGACTTGTAAAGCCCCGGGGCGACGAAGCGCCACAGCTGAAAGGCGATGATCGGGAACGCCAAAGCAAAGCCGCCCCACATCGCGATCTTGATGGCAACGAAGAAACCCTCTTGCATCTTGATCAGCACAAGCTGGCATTGCTGGCCGCGATCCGCCAGGACCTGACACATCGGATGCGACAAAAAGGCAAAGATCGGCTTCCAGATAATATAGCCAATCACAAAACACACCGCATAGGCCCCGATCGCGTAAAGGACGCGGTTCCGAAGCTCTTTGAGGTGCTCCATCAAGGGCGCTGTGCTGTCCGTGATTGTATCGGCCTTCGTCATGCGTCTTTCGCCTTTTTGGTGCTTTTGGGCGCAGCGGACGCTTTGGGCGCAGATGCCCGACTGGCGGCAGGCTTGGCGGCGGGCTTGGCGGCGGGCTTGGCGGGCGCTTTGGCTGCCACCTTGGCTACGGCCTTCGGGGCAGGTTTCGCCGCAGTTTTCGCCGCAGGTTTCGCCGCAGGTTTCGCTGCGGTTTTGGCCGCAGGTTTGGCCACCGGTGCCGCAGCGGGTTCTGCCGCCGCAGGCTTGGCCGCCGCACGTTTGGCCGCTTGTTCATCGAAAAGTGCCTGGGTTGCTGAGCCATGCGCCTTTGCCGGGGCCTCATCCGCATCGGCGGGCTTGATGATACCGGCGGCTGGCACGACCGCCGCCCCGGCCTTTGTCGCCGCCCCGGTCTTTTTCAGCGGGTCCCATTTCTCGAACTTGTCGGCCGCATCCTTCACCGCATTCAGCCCAAGGCCCTTGGTCGATGTCATCGACTTCAGATCCTTGGCGACATCCTTGACGCCCGCCTCATTCGCCGCATCATTCATCGCTTTTGAAAACTCGCGCGACATGGCGCGAATTTTGGCGGTGAACCGGCCAATCTGGCGGAACATGTCAGGCAGGTCTTCCGGCCCGATGACAATCAGCGCGATGATGCCAAGCAGCACCAATTCGGTCCATCCGATATCGAACATGAAAAGAGCGCCCCTTCGCGGGTCTTAACTTCAGGCTTTGTCTTTGTCGGCCGGGTCTTTTTCGACCGGCGGGGTCACGTCGCGGGCTGCATCAGCGGCGGCGGCGTCAATCTCTGACGTGCCCTCGCTTACGCCCTTCTTAAAGGCGGTAATCCCCTTGCCTACCTCACCCATGAGTGAGCTGACCTTGCCGCGCCCGAAAAGCACAAGCACCACAATTCCGATAACCAATAGCTGCCATGGTCCCATCGACATAGTTCATTCCTCCGCAATGCCGCGTAGATACGGCCAGTTTCATATACTGATCTAGAGAAGGTTCCGCGCGGATCAAAGCCCGATTCGCATCGGACCTTCCGTTTGCCCCCCCCTATAGGCGCGTTACTGCTGACAGGTTTATGTCAGTTGGCCGGTGTTATGCAATCCTCGTCGAAAACATCAAAGGAAAGAAACATGTCTTCAACTTGCATCTGTGAAATCGTGACCTTCAAAACCAATGCCGGGATTTCGCCCGACGAAACCGTCGAACTGGCGCGCGGGCTTCAAGGGTTCCTGGCCACCTGCCCTGCTTTCATCTCTCGCAGTCTCACTCAAGACGATGACGGTATCTGGACCGATTACATCTTATGGCGCAGCCTGTCCGAGGCAAAATCCGCCGGAGAGGCTGTCATGCGCGCGCCAGAAGCGGGCCCCTTCATGGCAGCGATTGCCCCCGACAGCGTGAAGATGACCTATCATCCGGTGCTGCTGCATCAGACCGCCTGAAAGACCCGCGCTTGACGCTGGCCGCGTCAGGCGCGAGGGTCGCAGTCATGCGCCGCAGTGACCGCCTTTTTGACCTGATCCAGATCTTGCGTGATGGCAGGCTGCACCGCGCCGCAGATATTGCGGCGCGGCTGGAGGTTTCGACCCGCACCATCTGGCGTGACATGGCAACTTTGCAAGCCTCGGGCCTGCCGGTCGAAGGCGAACGCGGGGTGGGCTATATGCTGACCGCGCCCATCACCTTGCCCCCCGTCGCCCTGACCCATGAAGAGATGGAGGCGCTGCGACTGGGCATCGCGCTGGTGGCCAGTGCGGCCGACAAGGGCATGGCCTATGCGGCCCATACGCTTGGCCAAAAAATCGCCGCCGTTTCGCCTGCGGCAGGATCGGTACCGCCGGTCGATGCCTTTGTCTTCGCCAGCCCCGAGGCGGCCCGCGCCGCCCCGCATCTGCCGGTTATCCGCCAAGCCATCGCCGCGGCCGAGAAGCTTGATCTGCGCTACCGTGATCTGGCGGGCCGCGAAACCAAAAGGCGCATCCGGCCGTTGCAGCTTGAATATTGGGGGCGGGTCTGGACCTTGTCGGCCTGGTGCGAAAACCGCAATGATTTCAGAAGCTTTCGCATTGATCTTGTGATATCCGTCAAACAGACCGGTGCACATTTCAAAGCCGAGGTTGGCAAGACCCTTGCCGATTTCATGGCAAAGAAAGAGGTTTAGCGCGAACCGCTTTAAGCCTCTCGCGGAAAGACGAAACAGCGTTCGCGCCGTAGCATCAGCCACATGGCGGTTTCGGGTTTGGGCAAAAACACCCCCGGCACTGTCGCGATCAGGGTTTGGCCACCCTCGATCAGACGAAACTCTACCAGACTCTCGCGGCCCAAGAAACGCGACCTTGCAACGGTGGCGCGCGCCGCCGTGCCATTCGCCGCCGTGGGATTCGGGCCGCGCCCGGCGCGATCAAAATCGATCTTGAGGTGCTGGGGGCGGATGACGATATCAACCTCGGTCCCATCGGGCTGACCCGGCGCCAAGAACGCGCCAAAGGGCGTGTTCGTCAAAGCGCCTTGAACGGTGCCGCGCAGGGTGTTGATATCCGAAAAGAAGGCAGCGGCGGCCTTGTCGATCGGCGCGTTGTAAAGGTTGTAAGGTGCGCCGCGCTGCACAATGCGGCCATCGCGCATCAGCAGGATTTCATCGGCCATGCGCATCGCTTCATGTGGTTCATGGGTGACAAGCAAAACCGCCGCCCCCTCTTCTTTCAAAAGCGCCAGCGTGTCATCGCGGATACCGTCGCGCAAACGCTCATCCAGCCCAGAGAACGGCTCATCCATCAGCAAGATACGCGGGCGCGGCGCAAGGGCGCGGGCCAGTGCAACCCTTTGCTGCTCGCCGCCCGACAATTCATGCGGATATTTCGCACCGAACCCGGTCAAGGCGACGCGTTCCAGCAAAGCACCCACCCGCGCCGCGCGGTCGGGGGCATTGCGCGCCAGGCCGAAACCGATGTTGTCGGCCACCGAAAGATGCGGAAACAGTGCGAAATCCTGAAACATCAGCCCAATGGCGCGGCCCTCGGGGGGCACGCGAAAGACCGTGTCACATACCAGCTTGCCATCGGCAAAGATCTTGCCGCTGTCTTGCATATCGACACCGGCAATTATTCGCAGCGTGGTGGACTTGCCGCAGCCTGACGGGCCCAAAAGACAAGTCACCTGCCCCGCCGGGATGGTCAGCGATACGTCGTCGACCACCCTGCGCCCGCCAAATTGCCGGGTCAGCCGTTGCACCTCTAGTCGCGGATCTGCCTCTGTCACTGGCCCTGCCCCATTGCCCGATCAAAACCCTCGGGCTTTGACCTCGGATAGCAGGGCATCAAGCGGCCCGCAAGCTTTGCGCCTACATCGTCGCATTCACCGCCCCACCATCGGCCAGGATATTTTGCCCGATGATAAAGCCCGCATGGGTCGAACATAAAAACGCGCAAGCCGCCCCGAATTCCGCCGCCGTGCCGTAGCGGCGCGCGGGGATGGTGGCCGCACGCCGCGCCACCGCCTCTTCCAGCGATATGCCTTCGGCCTTGGCCACCGGACCATCCAGCGCGATAGAACGGTCCGTGGCGTGAATGCCCGGCAAGAGGTTGTTGATCGTCACCCCAAAGGGCGCCACTTGCCGCGACGTGCCGCCAACATAGCCGGTCAGGCCCGCACGCGCCGCATTCGACAGCCCCAATTGCGGGATCGGCGCCTTGACCGATTGCGAGGTGATATTGACCACCCGCCCCCAGCCTTTGGCGATCATCCCCGGCAACAGGGCCTTCATCAGCGCGATCGGCGTCAGCATATTGGCATCCAGCGCGCGGATGAAATCATCGCGCTCCCAGTCCGACCATACCCCCGGCGGCGGCCCCCCGGCGTTGGTCACCAAAATATCCACGGGGCCGGCGACCTTCAGCACACAAGCGCGCCCGGCCTCTGTGGTGATATCTGCCGCAACCGGGATGACCGAAACCCCGTAGCGCGCCGCAATATCGCGGGCGGTTTGCTCCAAAGCCTCAGCGCCACGCGCATTGATCACCAGATCAACGCCCGCCTCTGCCAGTGCTTCAGCGCAGCCACGCCCCAACCCCTTTGACGCCGCACTTACCAGCGCCCGTTTACCCGCAATGCCAAGATCCATGCCCTACTCCTATAGATACACCCGCAGCCTAACTGGTTTTGAACCGAAGGCCATGGCGGAAATTTCCCCTGCCTTGCGGTATTTTTCTTAACCATGATCACGCTAGCTTGACTGCAACCGCAATCACAACGAAACCGAACTATGGACCAAAGTACACAACCGATGCCCGGATACCCCGCGCAGGCCTATGAGGCTGGCGATATCCGCGTCTTCAGCGGCGCCAATCTTGGCGATGCCATCGGCGGCCCGGAGGATTGCCAGCCCGGCGACATCTACCGCGTGGCCGCCAGTGCGCGCGCGGCCCGGCTGATGCTGTGCCCCGCCGCCGCTGCCAAAGGCCAGCAACTTATCGCACCGGGGTCTGACATAGGTGCGGCAGGTGATCTTTTGATCGGGCAATCGGTGCTGACCTTGCTTGCCTCAGATGGAGAGCGGCTGGTGATCGTTATTGTCAAACATCAGGCCACGAACCGCGTCTATGCGCTGCCGCTGTCGCCGATGACCCCGCTGGTCGAATATACGTTGGTCGATCTTAGCGATGATCTGCGCGATATCCGCTTGACCGATATCATCTGCGTCTCTTTCGCGGCGGGCACGTTGATCACGCTGCCCGGGGGCCGCCAGCAATTGATCGAACGGCTGGAGGTCGGCGATACCGTACTGACGCGCGACAATGGCCCCCAACCGATCCGCTGGCTGGGCAAGGCCACTTTGCGCGCCAAGGGCAGTTTTGCACCTGTGGTCATTTCTGCAGGTACGCTTGGCAATAGCAGCGATCTGATCGTCAGCCCGCATCACCGGATTTTCCTTTACCAAAGGGGCGCGCGGCGGCTTGGCGGTACGGCCGAGATTTTGGTGCAAGCCAAGCATCTGGTCGATGGCAGCAACGTGTGGCAACGCGAAGGTGGCTTTGTTGATTATTACAGTCTGGTCTTCGACCATCACGAAATCATCTTTGCCGAGGGTATTCCCGCCGAAAGCCTGATGGTGAACCAAGAAACCGTCCGGCTTTTGCCCCCCGAACTCGCACAAGAGCTGACGGGCCGTTTTCCGGGGCTGCGCCAAAGCCAGCATTTCGGCACCGAGGCCACGCGCGCCGCCCTTGACGCGGCCGGACGCGACAGCCTGTTTCGCGCCAAAGAAACCTGATCGCGGGCTGGGTCATGCCGCAAAGGCCCGCATTGCGCGCGCCGCTGGCTTTCGCTACACCGCCGCCCATGCGTGATCAGACCCAAAACACCCCGTCCCTGCCTGCCGAGATTGCCCGGCGGCGCACCTTTGCCATCATCTCGCATCCCGATGCGGGCAAGACCACGCTGACCGAAAAGTTCTTGCTGTTCGGTGGGGCCATTCAGATGGCCGGCCAAGTGCGCGCCAAGGGCGAAGCACGCCGCACGCGTTCGGATTTCATGAAGATGGAACAAGACCGCGGCATCTCGGTCTCTGCCTCGGCCATGTCTTTTGAATTCGGCACCTACCGCTTCAATCTGGTCGATACGCCGGGTCACAGCGATTTTTCCGAAGACACCTACCGCACGCTGACCGCGGTTGACGCCGCGGTCATGGTGATCGACGGGGCCAAGGGGGTGGAAAGCCAGACCCGCAAGCTTTTCGAGGTCTGCCGCCTGCGCGACCTGCCGATCTTGACCTTCTGCAACAAGATGGACCGCGAGGCGCGCGATACGTTCGAGATCATTGATGAGATTCAGGAAAACCTCGCCATCGACGTGACCCCGGCCTCGTGGCCCATCGGCATGGGCCGCGATTTTCTTGGCTGCTACGATATCTTGCATGACCGGCTGGAACTGATGGACCGCGCCGACCGTAACCGCGTTGCCGAAAGCATCAAGATCGACGGGCTGGATGACCCCAGACTTGCCGACCATATCCCGCCCGCCCAGCTTGCCAAGCTGCGAGAAGAGGTGGAAATGGCGCGCGCATTGCTGCCCGCCTTCAACCGCCAAAGCTTTCTTGAAGGTCATATGACGCCGATCTGGTTTGGCAGTGCGATCAATTCCTTCGGCGTCAAGGAACTTATGTCCGGTATCGGTGAATATGGCCCCGAACCGCAGCCACAAAAGGCCGCAGAACGCCGCATCGGCGCGGAAGAAAGCAAGGTCACGGGCTTTGTCTTCAAGGTTCAGGCCAATATGGACCCAAAGCACCGCGACC
>JBAUHP010000279.1:0-6359 GCA_049680345.1 Albidovulum sp.
AGGCATGACCCATGATGGCGCGCCGGTCGATTTTGTATCGCGCTATTTTTTCCCCGGTGCCGGAATTGATGAAGACCCCGTCACCGGGTCAACCCATGCGACACTTGTGCCCTTTTGGGCAAAGCGCCTTGGGAAGTCAGATCTTTCCGCTTTTCAGGCGTCAAAACGTGGCGGTGCGATGGGCTGCCGATTGACAGATACCCGTGTGATCTTATCCGCCCGCGCCGTAACCTTCATGAAAGCCACGATCTATCCGCGATAATCCGACGGCCAACCGCCAAAGCAAAAGCAAAAGGCCGCCCGTAATGGGGCGGCCTTCTTTGATGGTTTGGACCAGATCAGCGCTTGGAGAACTGGAAGCTCTTGCGGGCCTTGGCCTTACCGTATTTCTTACGTTCCACAACACGGCTGTCGCGGGTCAAGAAACCTGCAGCCTTCAGCGCGCCACGCAAGGACGGTTCATAAAGCTGCAAAGCTTTTGAAATGCCGTGCTTGACCGCACCGGCCTGACCAGAAAGGCCACCACCGGCAACCGTTGCCATCACGTCAAACTCGCCGTCGACACCTGCAACGGTGAACGGCTGACGCAAGATCATCTGCAGCACGGGACGGGCGAAATAGGTCGCCATTTCCTTGCCGTTCACGACGACCTTGCCGGTACCTGGCTTGATCCAGACGCGGGCAACCGCATCTTTACGCTTGCCGGTTGCATAGGCCCGCCCCAGCGCATCGCGCTGCGGGGTGCGTTCAATTGCTTCTGCGACCACGGCGGCGGGGGTACCCGTAACTGCGGATTTCAGATCGTCGAGGGATTTAATGTCTTCGGCCATCTCATGCGCTCCGGGTGTTCTTCGGGTTCATCGACTTGACGTCGAGCACTTCGGGTGCCTGCGCCTCATGCGGATGATCGGCACCTGCATATACGCGCAGGTTTGTCATCTGCTGACGGCCCAGGCTATTACGGGTAATCATACGCTCAACCGCTTTGGTCACGACACGCTCAGGATGCGCGCCTTCAAGAATTTGCGCGGCCGTGCGGAATTTGATGCCGCCCGGATGGCCTGTGTGCCAGTAGTAGCGCTTGTCTTCACGCTTATTGCCCGTCATCTGCACCTTGTCGGCGTTGATGATGATGACATTGTCGCCCATATCCATGTGCGGCGTGAAGGTGGCTTTATGCTTGCCACGCAGAATATTCGCGACGATCGAGGCAAGACGACCCAGAACAACGCCTTCAGCGTCGATCAAGATCCACTTCTTAACGATCTCCGCCGGTTTTGCGGTATAGGTTTTCATGGCCGGCCCTTTGGGTTTTCGGGGTCTGACTGGCTGGTATATTGACCAACCGGATTAGGATGGTGGCTTTTCATGCATTTTATCCGCGCCGTCAAGGGCGCATAAATTTGTTTAATCAAGCAAATTCAATGAATTACAAAAAAGGTATTAAAATACCCCAACTATCTTCAGCATTCGGTGGGATCGAATATGTCATGCTGATGCGGGCGACCGCATCGCCTTGACCTTCGGAATGCACCATTACATCGCCCACGGCCAAGACCCGGCCAACTTTCAGCAACCGCACATTGGCCAAAAGATCGGCGTCAGGCCGGGGTCGGCGCATGAAGTCAACCGCCGCTGAGGTAGTCACGGCGAGGGCAACCGGCCCGATCCGCGACAAAAGCGCGAAGTAAAACGCAAAATCCGCCAAGCCAAAAATTGTCGGCCCCGACACCGTGCCGCCGGGACGCAGATGTTTGTCAGACACCCGAAGCCGCATGATCAGCCCGGTATCGGTAAGCCCCTCGAGGTGATATTCTGCGGCCAGCTGAGGGAATTCCCGGGCAAGAAAAGTGGAAATCTCGGCTTCGCTCATAACTGGCTTCATCTCTTGGCCCTTCCTTTGCGCCGATACCCGCCGTTACAGCCGATAGATCGCGCGGAACTTCGTTTCAAGATAATCCAGCAGCGGCCCTTCGGTGGGGGCGAAGCCGCAGGCCCGCGCAACCGTCGTGGCCGGCGGGTGAAGCCCACCGTGGCGTTGCAGATTTTCATGCAGCCATGTCGTGGCGCGGCTGGCATTGCCCTTTTCAAGATCAAGGGCCAGATCGGGCACGGCCACTTGCAAGGATTTGTTCAGGCAACCGGCATAAAGATTGCCCAAGGAGTAGGTCGGAAAATAGCCCATCAGACCAACGGACCAATGGACATCTTGCAAGACGCCGTTTGACGGCTTGTCGACGGCAAAACCAAAATCATTCAAGAAGCGGGCGTTCCAGGCCTCTTCCAGATCTTTGGGGGCAAGCGATCCCGCGATAAGTTGGCGCTCAAGATCAAAGCGCAACATGATATGAAGGTTGTATTGAACCTCATCGGCCTCTGTCCGGATAAAGCTGGGCCGGACCATATTGACCGTGACATAGAAATCATCCGCCGATCCGCAGCCAAAATCGCCAAAGACCGCTTTCATCCGCTCAAAAATCCAGCCGGTAAAGGCGCGCGAGCGGCCAAGTTGGTTCTCATAGATACGGCTTTGGCTTTCATGCACCCCCATCGACACACCCTGCCCCAAGGGCGTCAGGTTATAGGCCTGATCGATGCCAAGTTCATAACATGCATGGCCGACTTCGTGGATAGTCGAGTAGAGGCAGTTGAAGGGATCGGCCTCGCTTACCCGCGTGGTGATGCGCACGTCATTGCCCGAGCCGGATGAAAACGGATGGACGGCCAGATCAAGCCGCCCGCGGGTCCAGTCATAGCCAAAGGCGTCGGCCATTTCGCGGGCAAGGGCCAGCTGACCCTCTTGGGGATAGCGGCCGCCAAGCGCTTGGGGTTGGAACGTGGCACCCAAGATCTCTTGTCTGAGTGCAACCAGGCGCGGGCGCATACGGTCAAACATTGCGGCCAGATCGGCCCCGGTTGTGCCCGGCTCATAATCCTCCAAAAGCGCGTCATATGCATCGCCGCCAGCAGCCAAAGCCTGTGCCTTTTCGCGGGTCAGCGCCACGACCTTTTCCAGCGCCGGCAAGAAATGCGCAACATCATCCTTGGCCCGCGCATCCGCCCACACACCTTGGGCGACGCTGGTTACCCGCGCAATCTCTGCCGACAGCGCGGCGGGCACGCGGGCATTTCGCGTATAGGACCGCGCGATCAGATCAAGCGCCCTTTGCCCTGCGGCATCAGGCGCCATGGCGCCCGCAAGCCAATCGCCAATGCGGGGGTCGGTGCGCCGCGCGTGCAGCACAGATTCCATCGCCCCCATCTCTTCGCCACGTTGCGAGGCGCTGCCGCGCGGCATCATGGTTTCCTGGTCCCAGCCCAGACGCCCGGCAATTTGCCCCAGCGCCTCGGTCTCGCGCTGAAAATCCATAAGCCTGTTGAATGCGGTCATTTGGAACCCCGGATGGATTGAACGACCGGATACCGGGCGCGGTGACGGGCGCGCAAAATAAGCACCCAAAGCACCACCGCCCCGAATTGATGGGCAAGTCCCAGGTGCAGGGGGGCTGCGTGCAGCACGGTTATGATGCCAAGCACAACCTGCCCGAAAAGGACCGCACCCATCCAGCCAAACGCCACCCGCGTTGCCGGATGCGCAGATCTGCGGCTTTTGAGCCAAACCACGATGCCAAAGGCCAAGAGCCCATAGCCGGCCAAACGGTGCATGAATTGAACAAGGCCCGGATTCTCAAAAAACGCGCGCCAGACTGCTCCACCCTCCGGCAGATAAAAGGCATCGGCGGGAAAGAAGCTGTCGCCCATCAACGGCCATGTGGGGAAAGCGCGGCCCGCGTCAATTCCGGCTACCAGCGCCCCCAGCAAAATTTGTAAAAAGGCAAAATGCATCAACCCGGTGGCCATGGAATGCAGTTTCACATCTTGTAAGCGGCGCGCTTGCAGCAAGTCGCCATCACTGCGCGACAGCGACAAGATATACCACGCGCATAGCCCCAAAATGACAAAAGCCAACCCAAGATGCGTGGCCAACCGGTAAGAGGCCACATCAACCATACGCCCCGTCAGGCCCGATGAAACCATCCACCAACCGATTAAACCCTGAAAGCCGCCAAGGGCACCCAGACCCAGCAGCTTGCCCGTCCAACCCGGAGGAATGCGTTTTGTCGCCCACAAGAACCCAAAGCCTGCCGCCCAGACCAGCCCAACCACGCGGCCAAGCTGGCGGTGGCCCCATTCCCACCAATAGATCGTCTTGAACGCCGCAAGATCCATCTGGCTGTTTTGCAACTGAAACTCTGGGCTGGCCTGATATTTCTCAAACGCAGTTTGCCAGTCGGCGGCGTTCATCGGTGGCACGGCTCCGGTGACGGGTTTCCATTCGGTGATGGATAGCCCTGAATCGGTCAGCCGTGTCAGCCCCCCGACCGCGATCATCAAGGCGACGAGCACAAAGATCACCATCAGCCACACACGCACCCCGCCGCGTGAGCGCCGTTTGGCAGCATCGATCATCCCGCCCTGAGGTGCCGGGGCTTGCTTGGTTGCGGCGCCCACCTCTTCGAAAATGCTGCGCTTGCCAGCCATGTATCACTCCTCGTTTGGGCCGACACTAGGCTGGCACCCCAGCCGGTTCAAGGCCACCTTAATTGCCGTCGCGCTGCCGGATAATCTGGCGCAACATTCCATGCAACATCCGCACATCCGCGCCGGTAAAGGCCATGCGGCTCCACATATTGCGCAGGTTGATCTTCATGCCTTCGGCCTTTTGCGGCGGGTAGAAGAAGCCTGCCGCGTCAAGCTCTGCCTCGAAGTGGTCGCCAAGCCGTTCCACCTCTATCTGTTGGGCGAACTCGGTCCGGTGCATCTTGACCACTTCGGGCGGCATCGTGGCAGCTTGGCGCTGCCATTCGTAGGCGCAAAGCAAAACGGCCTGGCCAAGGTTCAAAGATGCAAATTCGGGGTTCACCGGCACGGATATGATGGCGTTTGCGCGCGAAATATCATCATTTTCAAGGCCCGCGCGTTCAGGTCCAAACAGCACGGCAACCTTCTGACCCGAAGCACAAAGGGTGCGGGCATGTTCCATCGCGCGTTCGGGCGACATGATCGGCTTGGTCAGATCGCGGCCCCGCGCGGTGGTGGCAAAGACGAAGGCGCAATCGGCAATCCCTTCGGGCAACGTCGCGAAAACCCCGGCATGGTCCAAAACCCGCCCTGCCGCGCCCGACGCCATCGCCACGGCGCGCGGATTGGGCCAGCCGTCGCGTGGATCAATCAACCGCATGCGGGTCAGCGAAAAGTTCAGCATCGCGCGCGCCGCCGCCCCGATGTTTTCACCCATCTGTGGGCGCACCAATACAAAGACAGGTTCCAGATCAGACATAGGCCACTTCCAAAGGTTGGGTGCCTGATACGATGGCGGCCCCGAAGTGGCAAGATCGTGAAGGGATGCAAGCAATTGCGGCCGCCCCGGCGCCCCCCTGAACAAGCCGGTACATCAGTGATGATGGTCAAGCTCAGGATTCTGCGCTAATGCGGGCCAACCCGATGTGAAGGAGCCCGAAATGGCCAGCGAAGAGCGCCCGCAAATTTACCTGATCTCACCCCCGGTGATTGATCTTGATGTCTTTCCGAATGCGTTGTCGGCCGTGCTGGACGCGGCCGAGGTGGCTTGCGTGCGCCTGGCGCTTGCGGGGCAAGATGAAGATGCGCTTGGACGTGCGGCGGATGCGGTGCGGATGGTGGCACATGAACGCGATGTGGCGGTGGTGATCGAAAACCATATCCAGATGGCGCTGCGGCATGGGCTGGACGGTGTGCATCTTATAGACAGCGCGCGCTCGGTCCGCTTGGCGCGCAAAGAGTTGGGCGCCGACGCGATTGTTGGGGCGTGGTGCGGCATATCACGTGATGCAGGTATGAATGCAGGCGAGGCTGGCGCCGATTATGTGTCTTTTGGCCCCGCTGGCATGTCGGCGCTTGGAACCGGCCCACATGCCGAACATGAGCTGTTCGCCTGGTGGTCAGAGATGATAGAGGTGCCGGTCGTCGCCGAAGGCGCCTTGACGGCCGCGCTGATCGCCGATCTTGCCCCCGTGACTGACTTTTTTGGCATCGGCGCGGAGATTTGGGGGGCGGATGATCCCGCAGCAGCCCTAAAACGCCTGAGCGCCGCAATCGGTTAATCTGGCGTCGCACCAAGGGCGTGATCGAGGCTTTCGCGTATCACGGTCTCGCAATGGCTGGCCAGTTCCTTGCGGGTTGCAAAACCCGAAACCGCGACCGGGTCGTGAAAAACCAGCGTGATGGTGCCTTGGCGTATCTTGCCCCAAACCCGCACCATATGCGGCCCCAATTGCATATCGCCCCACCAGCCGTAAAAGCTGAGACTCGCCCCTTTG
>JBAUHP010000280.1:0-11546 GCA_049680345.1 Albidovulum sp.
AGCGGCTGGTAGTGTTCCTTGCAGGCATTGGCCACGGCATCGGGCAGCCCGGCGGATTTGGCGTAGTAGACGCCCATCGTGCCTTGCAGTTCGGGAAATTCGCCGACCATGGCCGATTGCAGATCGGCCTTGGCGATGCGGGCGGCTTCGGCTGCAAGGTCGGGCGACGCGCCGACCAAGGGTGCGATCTCGCGCGCCAGCGCCTCGATCCGCTCGATGCGGTCCTTCTGGCTTCCAAGCTTGTTGTGGAAGGTGACATTGGCCAGCCCTTCGGCCATGCCTTCCAGACCCACATCACGAACGGTCCGCAAGTCATTCTCCCAAAAGAATTTTGCGTCGCTGAGACGTGCCGACAGCACCTTTTGGTTGCCCGCAAGGATCGTGGCGCCGTGATCGGCGGTCTCGGTATTGGCGACGGTCACGAAGGCTTCGATCCGGCCCGACTTCGGGTTGCGGACCGAGAAGAATTTCTGGTGTTCCTTCATCGAAGTTTGCAAAACCTCGGGCGGCAGGCCCAGAAAATCATCGCCGATGCGGCCCATAAGCACCACGGGCCATTCGACCAGACCGGCAACTTCGGCCAAAAGACCTTTGTCTTCAACCACTTCAAGGCCTGCGGCAAAGGCTGCATTGGTGGCATCGGACCAGATATGGGCTTCGCGTTCGCCGCTGTCCAAGACCACATGGGCGCGTTTGAGTTTGGCTGCGTAATCATCAAACGAGGTGACGCTGATCGCCCCCTTGGACAAGAAGCGGTGGCCTTGGGTGGTGTTGCCTGCCTTGATCCCGTCGATGCTCAGCGGCACAACCTCTGCCCCGGCTTCATCCGACAAGATGCAAAGGATCGAGTGCAAGGGCCGCACCCAGCGCAAGGCTCCTGCCCCCCAACGCATTGATTTGGGCCAAGGAAAATTGCGGATCGTGGCATCCAGCACTTCGGCGATGATCTCGGGCGCTTTGCGACCCGGACGTTTGATCACGGCGAAATAGACCTGACCCTTCTTGTCATCGCGCAGCTCCAGCTGATCACGGCTCAGGCCGGTAGAGCGCAAGAAACCTTCAACGGCGGCATCAGGCGCGCTGGTCGAAGGGCCCTTGCGTTCCTCAGACGTGGCGGCACTTTCGCCGCTTAGCCCCTCAAGCGCCAGCGTCAGGCGGCGCGGGGTGGAGAAGGCTGCGGCACCGGCATAGGTCAGGCCTGCGGCCACCAAGCCATCGGTCACCAGCTTTTGCAGATCAGCGCGGGCGCGGGCCTGCATACGGGCCGGGATTTCTTCGGAAAAGAGTTCGATAAGAAGATCGGGCATCTTAATTTTCCGCGCTTTCATTCAATTGCTGCCAGGCGAAGGCCTGACCATCGGGATAGACCGCAACAACGCGGTCAACGCCGGGGTGGATGTTTTCTTCGGATAGGAACGCGATGGCCGCACCGCTTTCAAGATCGGCACCGATCTTTTCGGCGTCAAAGCACGAAAACCAACCCGGTGCGATCAGCGGGGTTGGCTTTGGGTAAAGCCTGTAGGTTTCGGTCAGCATCGCCAGCGTCATGGGCGTGGCAAAGCAGCCGCGATAGCGCAGGGGGGAGCTTTCGGCGTCAATACCTTCGAAATTGTCGGCCAGCATCGGTTCGGGCAGGTCTGACCCCA
Organism: Albidovulum sp.; assembly: GCA_049680345.1. Taxonomy (GTDB): domain Bacteria; phylum Pseudomonadota; class Alphaproteobacteria; order Rhodobacterales; family Rhodobacteraceae; genus TMP-24. The sequence goes on from JBAUHP010000280.1 coordinate 1,647, forward strand.
ACGGCTGCAACCGGATCAGTGCCGCGTCTGAGGACGCCTCGATCGGCCGGTAAAAGGCATAGATTTGCAGGTAATACATCGCGGCACCCGCGACCAAAGCTGTAAGCACGATAAACCCCGTTACGATTTTGCCATTCATTCGATTGCCCGCCTCATGGCCAAAAAAGATCAATATGGGGGTGTTCACGCCTTTGGGCCGATGCCCGGTGGCGAAAGATTTCTTCGCGGCGCGCGGGTGCCGCGTTTTCATGGGTTTCAACATAGAGGGCATCGAAATTGTCCGGCAATGTGCCATCCATAATGTCGTTCAAAATATCAAACTCAGCGCCTTCGATATCCATTTTTATCAGCGCGATGCGCCCGGGGAAGCTGGCCAGAAGGCGGCGAAAGCCCACCTGCTCTACCGCGACCGGGGCGTCATCAAACTGCGCGGGGTCATCGAAAACCACCGAAGACCCAAGCGAATGGCGTGACGGATCAGCGCTGAAGCCCTTGATACGGCGCAAGAAAACCGTGCCGTCCGCTTGCCCGACCGCCTTTGGGTGCAAGACCACATTTGGCAAGTGCTGGGTATTTTCTTGCAAGCGCGCGAAGGTTTCGGGATCCGGTTCATAGGCGTGCACCAAGGCACCCGTGGCCGCCAGCCGGGCGCTGATCGTGCCGATATTGGCCCCCAGATCCAGACAGGTGTCTGACGGCCCAAGCCGCGCCAGCCGCGCCTCAAACTCGGCCAGTGACCGCGGTGCCATGCGGCGTTTGAGCTTGCGCCCGGCACTGCGCCCGATGGCGTTTGGCGCCTTTTCAAGGCGCGCAAGCAGGGCCATGAAGGGGGACAGCGCTTGGTCGGCCATCCGCTAACCTCTGGCCGATGTCAGCGCACCGCCCGCTTCGGTGCCTACAAAGGCATCGGCGCAAGATTTGGCCAAGGCGCGGACGCGGCCGATATAGGCCTGGCGTTCGGTCACCGAGATCACGCCGCGCGCGTCAAGCAAGTTGAAGAGGTGGCTGGCCTTGATGCATTGGTCATAGGCGGGATGGGCCATGGTGATGGCGCGCCCGGCACTGTCTGTAGGGCTGGCGGCCAGGATGCGGGCGCATTCGGCCTCGGCATCCTCAAAATGCTTCAAAAGCATATCCGTATCGGCCTGATCGAAATTCCAGCGGCTATATTCTTGTTCGGTCTGGCGGAAGATATCGCCATAGGTCAGCGGAATCGGGCTTTGTGGGTCGTTGAAGGGCATCTCCATCACGTGATCCACGCCAAGAACATACATCGCAAGGCGTTCAAGCCCGTAAGTCAGCTCACCCGAGACCGGGTGGCAATCATGCCCGCCGACTTGCTGGAAATAGGTGAACTGGCTGACCTCCATCCCGTCGCACCAAACCTCCCAGCCAAGGCCCCAGGCGCCCAGGGTCGGGCTTTCCCAGTCATCCTCGACAAAGCGGATATCGTGCAAGGCCGCGTCGATGCCGATGGCGGCAAGCGAGCCCAGGTAAAGTGCCTGCAGGTCGGGCGGCGATGGTTTGATGATGACCTGATATTGGTAGTAATGTTGCAACCGGTTGGGGTTTTCGCCATAGCGCCCATCCGTTGGGCGGCGCGAGGGTTGCACATAGGCCGCAGCCCATGGACGCGACCCCAAGGCACGCAAAGTGGTGGCCGGGTGAAAGGTGCCCGCCCCCACTTCCATGTCGTAAGGTTGCAATATCGCGCAGCCGTGCTTGGCCCAATAGGCCTGCAGGCGCAAAATAATCTCTTGAAAGGATCGTGGATGGGTCGCGGACATGCGAAAACACCTTGAAACAGGGAAGCGCGTTCTCATTAGGCAACACGAAGGGTGCGGTCAATCGCAGCATTGGGTTTTGGGGGTGACGCCGCCAACGGGGCTGTTAGTTTCGCCAGCGGATTCGCTGCTGTGGTAAAGCTATTGGGGCGGCGTGAAGGGAACGAGGGCATTTTTAGATGAGACGATTTATTTGGATGGTTGCGCTTGTAACAAGCGTCTTTGTGGCGCGCGGTGCCGAGGCCCAAGACAGCTGGGTTCAGATAGAGGCCTTCGGCACATTGGGCGAAGCGCAAGAGCGCGCCCAAGCCTATGCCGGTGCTTTTCCAAATGTCGGTGGCTTCAAGCTTGGAGGGGGCTGGTACGGCATTGCGCTTGGCCCCTTCACGCCCGAAGAGGCGCAGCGCCAGCTTGCATTATTGCGCAGCGAACGGCTGATCCCGTCAGACAGCTATCTGACCGATACCAGCAGATTCTCCGGCCAGTTCTGGCCGGTTGGGGCCAACATCGGCGATATCGCTACGGCAACGTCTGACAGCGTAGCCATCTTGACCGCGCCAGAAGCGGAACCGGCAGAAGCGGAACCGGCCCCCTTGGATGTGACCGCCTCCGAAGAAACCCCAGCCGAGGCGCGCGCCGCTGAGGCATTGCTTGGCCGCGAAGAGCGCGAAGATCTGCAACGCGCCATGCAGTTTTTCGGCACCTACCCCGGCAAGATCGACGGCTCTTTCGGCCCCGGCACCCGCGCGGCCATGCAAGCCTGGCAAGACCAAAACGGTTATGAGACGACCGGCGTTTTGAGTACCTTGCAAAGACGGGTGCTGACAGAAGCCTGGCAGGGCGAGCGTGCGGCACTGGGCCTGACCCCGGTGCTGGAGGATGAGGCCGGAATTCAGATCGACCTGCCGCTGGGTCTGGTCGAGTTTGATCGATATGAGCCGCCCTTCGTGCGCTATAAATCCAAAGACGGCAGCGGATATGAGGTCTTGCTGATTTCGCGCCAGGGCGGTGCCAAGACCTTGGTGGCTCTTTACGACCGGCTGCAAACGCTTGAAATCATGCCCTTGATCGGTGAACGCAGCCTTGGCGCTGCGTCATTCACCATCAATGGCAGCAATGACCGTATCTCGGCCCTTGCCACAGCCACGATGTCGGGCGGTCTGGTAAAGGGATATGTGGTGTCTTGGCCGAAAGGCGACGCCACGCGCGCCGCGCGCGTGCTGGATGCGATGAAGTCAAGCTTTGCGCCACAAGGCAAATCCGCCCTTGATGAAAACCTTGGGCTTGCCTCACAAACAGCAACGGCAGATCTGGTTTCCGGGCTTGAAATCCGCCGCCCGGTGATTTCGCGCAGCGGCGTCTTTATTGATACATCGGGCAGCGTCTTGACGACAGTCGAAGTGCTTGACCAATGCACAAGGCTGACGATTGACGGCCTCTACCCCGCCGATCTGACCTTGCGAGATGATACTCTGGGCTTTGCCGTCATCACGCCGCAAACCCCCTTGGCCCCGCCCGCGGTGGCCGAGGTTCAGACCGCCCTGCCGCGCGCAAATGCCGCCGTCGCTGTGGCGGGGTATTCGTATGAAGACCTGCTTGACGCACCGGTCGTGAGCTTTGGCAGCTTCGCGGAAGGGCGGGGGCTGAAAGGCGAGGCGAACCTTGCGCGTCTGGCCATCACCACATTGCCGGGTGATGCCGGGGGGGCGGTCTTGGACGGGTCAGGCGCGATGCTGGGCCTGTTGTTGCCGCAAACTCTGCAAGATGGACGAGAATTGCCGCAAGGTGTTGGTTTTGCGCTGCAATCCGGCGCCCTTTCCGCCAAGCTTGGCGCGGCAGGCATCACGATGCAGCCCAGCAGCCGCACGGGCGCACTTGCAGCCGAGGACCTTGGCGCAGTGGCGCGGTCGATAACGGCGCTGGTGTCTTGCTGGCAGTAATGAAAACTTGGACCCGGTGATAAATGGCACCGGGTCACGATTTTTCTGCGAAAAATCGATCAAATTTTCGCAGAAAATTTGTGCCTCAGGCGTTGCGGTGCAACGTTGCGAACAGCCTTGGGTCCAGACTTTCGCTCGCGAAGGTCTGACCTTCCGTCAAAACTGACACGGCATCATGGCTGTGCAGGCTTTCTTGATGCACTGCCACCACGCGGAAATCACCCACCCTTGGTTCCGCCAACAACCGCTCTGCAAAACTGCGCGCAGCATCTTCAACGAAAATCGGATTGGCCGCATTGAGTTCGGCGAAGGCCTGCTCATCTTCCCGCTTGACCATGACTTGCGTCTCGGTCGGAACCGCAAGCCGGGCGATGTCGATAAGGTCTTCGTACCACAGGCATTTCGGCCCCTGCTCCACCGCCGAAATCCGCGCGAATGAGCGTTGTGAATGCGGCGTCGCCAACTGCCCCCGTGTCTGGCGGGCATGTTCGGACAATTCCAGCGAACATGGGCAGGTCGAGGAATACACGTAATCAAGATGAATGATCCGCTTGCGCACCCCTGCAGTTTCCGCCAGCTCAAGCGCAATGTCGTAATACTGCCAGCCCGTCAGCCCGGAGCGGAGCGATTCCACTTTGGCCGGGAAAGAGAAGCGCATCTGCAGCCGCGCATCCAGACTGTCGTGATCGGCCTTGTAGTCATCCAATGTCTTGGAGATCACATCAAAAGAAAAGGTCCGCTCGGCATGGGCATAGAACGACCGCATGATGCGGCTCATATTGATGCCCTTCTTGTCCTCGACCAAAGACACCGTGCCGGTCACCGATGTCTCAAGCGTCAGATCGCCGCCGTCGCGGGTATGGTAGCGGATCGGCAGGCGGAAGTTCGAGATACCAACATGCTGAATCGGCGCCTTGGCCCCCACGATCAGGCTTGACGGGCCATTTTGCAGATCGGGCATCGAGGCGCGGTAAGCCGCATCGGGCCGAAAGCCATGCGGATAGCCACGCGTCAGATCGGGGTAATTGCCGACTTTGCGGTCCGGCAACAGCCGCGCGATCGCCGGATCAAGCTGCGCCACTTCGGTGGGGTCGGCAGATGCCGCCCAGCGCCGCAAAAGCTCCAGCGCCTCGGCCGCCTCATCACGGTTCGGATCACGATCAATCTCGCCGATGTAGTTCATCATGAATTCCCTTCCCGTGGCAGGCTGCCCCACTATGCAAGATAACCGCCCTTCGTTGTTAATCTACCGCGAAGAGATGGAAACTGAAAGCGACCTTGCATCATTGCTTTTGGCTCAATTGACCGCCACCTCGACATTATCTAGCACAAGGGCAGCCGCGCGTTGTGACAAAACGAGGGATGCAAATGCCAGAACTTGTTCTTTTTGGCCACAAAGAGTCTGGCCATGCCTATAAGGTGGCCCTTGCTTTGGCGATGGCTGGCGCCCCGCATCTGCGACGAATTGTCGACATATGGGCGCCACCCACGACCCGACCGCAAGACTTTCTGCGTGCAAGCCCCTTTGCCGAGGTGCCGCTTTTGCTGATTGGCAATCGGGCGATGGTGCAATCCGCGAGCATCTTGCTTGAACTTGCGGGCCTCTACCCTGCTCTTTGGGGCGGCAAGCGGGCTACGAACGAAGCGCGCTGCCGTGAGATTTTGTTTTGGGAGGCAAACCGCATTGGCATGTGTCTGCCGCAGTTGATTGAGGCCCGGCGCGTGGATGGCGCCGGTTTTCCACCCGGTGCGATCGACTGGCTACACATGCGTTATGCCGCCGACCGCGACCGATTCGATCTGCTATTGGGGGAAAACGCGTTTTTCATGGGCGACACGCCTTCAATCGCCGATTGCGCAGTGATCGGTTACACCCAGTGGCATGAAAAAGCCGGGGTGGAACCCTCTGCATCCATGGCGGGCTGGCTGGCGCGCATGCGCGCTTTGCCCGCCCATAGCCCGGCGGAGGCGCTGTTTCCTAGCTAAGCCTCATGTTGCATCAAGCGCTTGCATCAGATCGGCCAAAATATCCTCGCCGTCCTCGATCCCCAAAGACAGGCGCACCAGACCCGGCGCGATGCCCAACAGCTGCTTTTGCTCTTCGGGAAGACGTTGATGCGTGGTGGTCGCCGGATGGGTAACGATGGATTTCGCATCGCCCAGATTGTTGGAAATCTTGATCATTTCCAACGCGTTGAGAAAACGAAACGCCGCCACCTGCCCGCCTTTGACCTCGAACGATACCACGGTGCCACCGGCACCCATCTGCTCCATCGCGATGGCGTGATGCGGATGCGCCTTCAGACCCGGATAGATCACCCGGTCAAGCTTGGCATGCCCGGTCAGGGCCTTTGCCACCATAAGCGCACTTTGGGCCTGCTGGCGTACCCGCAGATCAAGCGTCTCCATACCTTTGAGCATCACCCAGGCATTGAAGGGGCTCATCGCGGCACCGGTGTGCTTGAGGTACGGCTCCAACACCTTGCGGATATAGGCCCTTGTGCCACAGACCACCCCGCCCAGACAGCGGCCCGATCCGTCGATATGTTTGGTGGCCGAATAGACGATGACATCTACGCCCAATGCGGCGGCTTTTGAGAATGTCGGCGTGGCAAAGACATTGTCGACAACGACCGTCGCGCCGACCTTGTGGGCAAGGCTGACAACCGCTTTCACATCAATGACTTCCAGCGTCGGGTTAGACACCGATTCGAGGAAAACCACCTTGGTGTCGGGGCGCAAGGCGGCCTGCCACTGGTCAAGATCGGTGCCATCGACCAGCGTCACCTCAACCCCGAAACGGCCCAGAATTTCAAGCACATAAAGGCAAGATCCGAAAAGCGCGCGCGCCGCCACAACATGATCGCCGGATTTGAGCAGTGAGGTCAGTGCGGCATTGACCGCAGCCATACCGCTGGCCGTCGCAAAGGCGTCTTCGGTGCCCTCGATCGCGGCGATACGTTCTTCGAACATCCGCACCGTGGGGTTGCCGTAACGCCCATAGATGAATTCATCATCGCCGCTTTCGATAAAGCGTGCCTCGGCCTGTTCGGCCGTCTCATAGACGAAACCCTGAGTCAAAAAGATCGCTTCTGACATCTCGCCATATTGGCTACGGCGTGTGCCTTCATGCACCAGTTTCGTGCGCGTTTTCCAATTTTTCATCATCTGCCCTCCGGCCACAAAAAAACCCCCACCGGAACGGGCGGGGGCGAGCTGTCTTCCTGCGCCTCCAACCATTTTAGCGGTATATTTAACGTGGCCCGCAATCCGGTAAACAAATCGCCACGGGGCAAAGCGTTACTCTGAACCCCGCGCCTGGTCAACCACCAAGCGGTGGCGCAAAGCCCCTTTGCCCCAATGCCCCGGGAAAGCCTTGCGTCTGCCCGCAAAACAGCCTTTGATGGCGGCCACAAAAAGGATGGCCCCAATGCGCATCACCCCGATCATGCTTTTATGCGCCCTTGCCGGTTGCAACCCTTCCGGGCAACCGCCCGCCCGTGAAGTCATGGGCGAAGTCACCTATCAGGGGCGCAGCTTTCCGGTTGTGGCGGCAAATGCCGAAGCGACAATCTGGTGGGTCCGGGCTGATGACCGCTCGGTTCAATGTTCAAAGCCGACGCTTGAGTCATGCGGCTGGTCATTGCGTCATTATTACAATTCGCAACAGGTGATTGACGATCTGGCGGGCTGAGCGGCGCACGCAACACCGCGGCAGTGATTGGTACTTTTACGACAAAAAACGCGGTCAGCTTTCCTCTTCGCTGGCGTATTTTTTCAAAATTCCGCCTTGCGCAATGAAGAACACGAAAATCGCCAAAGTCAGCCCGAAGGTCTTGAAATTCACCCAGGCCTGATCTGACATCATGCGCCAGACCGCCTCATTCAGCACCGCCAGAAGCGCAAAGAACCCCGCCAGACGCCGGGTCAATATCATCCAGCCTTCGTGTTTCAACGGCATCGCGCCATCCATCACCAGCGCCAGATAGGATTTTCCCCGCGTCAGCCCAAACCCCAAGATCGCCGCGGACAACAGGTAGATCAGCGTCGGCTTCATCTTGAAAAAGCGCGGATCGTTGAACCAGATCGACAACCCGCCAAAGACAAGCACAATCACCAGCGTTACCACCTGCATCACCGACAGCCGCCCGGTCAGCCGCCACAAGATCAGCGTCGAGACGATCAAGAGCGGCACGAAGGTCAACGTGGCCAGAATGAAGCCGCCATATTCGGCGCCGCCCAGCACCACGGTTTTTTCCTTGAACCGTCCAAAGGCCAAAAAGAACGCCAAGATCGGCCCCAGCTCCAGCACCAGCTTTACCCAAGGGTTGATTTTCTTATCCGCCATTCCGCCTACCCCGCCATTTCAACAATTACCGCCCCCGCCGCGATCAGCGCCATAAGCGCAAACCGGCGGGCCCCGACCTTTTCACCCAGCATCAACCAGCCGATCAAGGCTGCAAAAACCACCGAGGTTTCGCGCAAAACCGCCGCTTGGCCGACCTTGTCGATCCTTGTGGCCAGCAAGATCGCCCCGAAACTGAAATAGGCCGCAAATGCCCCCATGACTCCGCGCCGCATCAGTGGCAGAATTTCACTGCGCGCCATATGCCGCCAGCGTGGGAACGTATAAACCGGCATGGCAAATCCGTCGATGAAGAAGAACCATGCGATGAAGGTGAATGGGTCAAGCGTGGCACGAATGCCCCAAGCGTCATAGGTGGTGTAGGCGGCAACCGTCAGCCCGGTCAGCACGGCCATGCCCAAGGCGGGCAACAAGGTATCGCGCCCCAGCGTCAGATTACGCCAGTTATAAAGCGCAAGCCCGTAGATCCCGGCCAGCAAGGCGGCAAGCCCGGCCCATTGGCCAGCGGTGAAATGTTCGCCAAAAACCAGCCCCGCGCCGATCACCGCAAAAAGCGGCCCGGTGCCGCGCACAACCGGGTAGACCACGGTATAAGCGCCGCGCGTGTAGGTCATCGCCTGCGCGCATTTGTAAACGGTATGAATGACGAATGCCCCGGCAAAGATCGCCCACATATGCGGCTCCGGCCAAGGCACGATGAAAAGCGCAATCGGTGCCGCAATCACCCCGTAAGACGCATCAATTGCAGCGCGCGAAAGCCATGGATCATGACGCCCCTTTTGCAATGCGCCGAAAAACGCATGCAGCACCGCCGCCATCAGCGCCAACCCAAGCGCCAGCCTGTGCCCCGCCTCGGTGCCTTCCAGTGCGACAAGCCAGTCTGTCATGATTTATATATCTAAATCAAAGACATGTGGCGCGAAGCTCATAAAATGATGCGCCGCGTTCCGCTGGAAAATACCGCTCACCTGGTCCCGGAGCTTTCGGCGCCAACAAGGGCGCGCGCGAAATCTTCGGGATCAAAGGCATCAAGATCGTCGATCTGTTCACCAACCCCGATCGCATGGATCGGCAAGCCGAACCGATCGGCCAGCGCCACCAGAACCCCGCCCTTGGCCGTGCCGTCCAGCTTGGTCATCACCAGCCCGGTGACATCGGCAAGTTTCTGGAACGTTTCCACCTGATTAAGCGCATTTTGCCCCGTGGTCGCATCCAGCACCAGCAAGGTGTTATGCGGCGCATCGGGGTCTTTCTTGCGGATCACCCGGATGATCTTGGCCAGTTCTTCCATCAGATCCTGGCGGTTTTGCAACCGCCCGGCGGTGTCGATCATCAATAGATCCGCGCCATCTTCTTGCGCCTTGGTCAAGGCATCAAAGGCCAAAGAGGCGGGGTCAGAGCCTTCGGGCGCGGTCAACACCGGCACCCCGGCCCGCTCGCCCCAGATCTGCAATTGTTCAACCGCCGCGGCGCGGAAGGTGTCGGCCGCCGCAATCACCACCTTTTTCCCCGCACCCCGGAACTGGCTGGCCAGCTTGCCGATGGTCGTGGTCTTGCCCGAGCCGTTGACGCCCACAACCAGCACCACTTGCGGGCGTTTGGCATAAAGCGGCAAGGGCCGGGCGACCGGGGTCATGATGCGGGTGATTTCGGCGACCAGTATCTCTTTGATCTCACTCACGGAAATCTTGGCACCCATGCGGCCCTCGGCCAGATTGGCGGTAATACGCAAGGCCGTGTCAACGCCCATGTCAGAGCCGATCAGCAGCTCTTCGAGGCTTTCGAGCATCGCATCGTCAAGCACCCGCCG
>JBAUHP010000281.1:0-5889 GCA_049680345.1 Albidovulum sp.
TCGCCCGGATGACCCGCGCCTCGATGGCCGAGGTGATGACTGCACAATATATCCGCACGGCCCGCCTGAAGGGGGTCAGCTTTGGCAATGTGGTGATGAGACACGCGCTCAGAAACGCGCTGATCGCACCCTTTACCGTGATCATGCTGCAGTTTCCCTATCTTTTGAATGGCGTCGTCATCACCGAAACCTTGTTCAACTACAAAGGCTTTGGTTGGACGTTGGTTGCTGCCGCAGGAAATAACGACATCCAGCTGTTGCTTGGTATTTCGGTTGTTGCGGTTTTCGTCGTGCTTGCGACGCAGCTGATTTCCGATATCGGCTATGTCTATCTCAACCCCAGAATCCGGATCAGTTAAAGAGGATGCCCCAATGCTACATCTGACTTGGACCGGCATGCTTGGTCCCATCCTTAACCCGATCTTCTTCACGCTTGTGGGGGTCTTTGTCCTTGCCGTCGTGGCCCAGATTGTGCTGTCTTTCGCGACTTCGGCAGAGGTAAACGTTAACAGTGACGGCACGGTGGCCACGCCTCAACGGCTGTTTGATTACGCCAGCCTGACCGCGCGGCTGGTGTTTTTGGCGCTTGTCGGGATCATCTTGATTTATATTATCGGTGGGATCGTCATCCAAGACCCCGAGAAAAAGGGCATTGTCGGTTCACTGGCGGCACGGCTTTTGCCGGTCTGGATCGGGCTTGTGGTGGTTTTCGCGGCCTCGATCTTCTTCAAGCGCAAGCTGGGCCTATATGGAAAAATCTTTGATTCCAACATCGGCATGGCTGGCTTTGCGCTGGTGATGTTTTGGGTTTTCACGGCAATGTTCGCCGATCAGATTTCCACCCATGATGTCTTGGGCCAGATCGCCCCGTTGAAGAACAAACTGCCTGGGGTTCCGATGCCAGATGGTATGGGATGGTATCTTTTGGGGGGCGACCATCTGGGGCGCGATGTGTTCAGCCGGATGATCGAAGGCAGCCGCGTCGTTATTCAGATCGCACCTTTGGCCACGCTTTTCGCCTTCATGGTCGGGATCACCTTGGGTCTGCCTGCTGGCTACTTTGGCGGCAAGCTTGATACGGTGCTGTCGTTCCTGGCCAATATGATCTTGGCTTTCCCGGTGATCTTGCTGTTTTATCTGTTGGTAACGCCCGAAATCGTCGAATCCGGTTTGCCGCAATATCTGGCGATGGTGCTGTTCTTGTTCCCGCTGATCTTCTTGTCGGTGCTGCTGAATTCGCGTTATTACGTCAAGCCAATGCTGCGCAATATCATGATATTGGCCGTGATCGTCATCGGCGGCTGGCTTTATCTTTCGATGGTGTCGGACCCTGACAGCAAGATCGCCATTTTGCCCAAGTCACTTGATCTGGTCAGCGTGCCGGGCAACATTTTGATCGTCTTCGTATCGGTGGTTTTCGTGAATGCACCGACGGTCTTTCGTATCATCCGAGGCATCGTTCTTGACATCAAAACCCGCGATTATGTTGCCGCTGCCCAAACCCGTGGTGAACGGCCATGGTATATCATGCTTTGGGAAATCTTGCCCAATGCCCGCGGGCCGCTGATCGTCGATTTTTGTTTGCGCATTGGCTATACCACCATCCTTTTGGGCACCTTGGGCTTCTTCGGTCTGGGACTTTCGCCAGAAAGCCCCGACTGGGGATCGACCATCAACGCAGGACGCAAGTTGATGGTCATCGTACAACACCCGGCCATTGTCCCCGCCTTGGCGCTGATGAGCTTGGTTCTGGGCCTCAACCTGCTTGCCGATGGCTTACGTGAAGAAAGCCTCAAGGACTGACGGGGCCGGTTTGCCCTTCAGTCTGGCTTAGACTTTTCTGGCCTAAACTTTCCGGGGGTCCGGGGGCAGCGCGCCCGGCCTCCCTCCCAAGAACAACCGGGAGGTAATGATGAACGACACCACCACATGGGATCCGACAAAGCCGATCCTTGAAATTGACAATCTGTCGATCTCTTTCTTCACGCGGCTGCGCGAGATACCCGCTGTCATGGACTTTTCTTGCAAGGTCATGCCGGGCGAGGCGATGGGGCTTGTCGGCGAATCCGGTTGCGGTAAATCCACCGTCGCCCTCGCGGTGATGCGCGATCTGGGCAAGAACGGCGCCATCACCGGCGGCACGATCAAGTTCAAGGGCCGGGACCTGACGACAATGGGTGACGAAGAGTTGCGCCATCTGCGCGGCTCTGAGATTGCGATGATCTATCAAGAACCAATGGCCTCTTTGAACCCGGCGATGAAGATCGGCGCACAATTGGCCGAGGTGCCGATCATCCATGAAGGCATGGATAAGGACAAAGCCTGGGCACTGGCCCGCCAGATCGTCGAAGATGTGCGCCTGCCCGATCCCGACCGGATCTTGAAGGCCTATCCGCACCAGCTTTCCGGCGGCCAGCAGCAGCGCATCGTGATTGCCATGGCGCTGATGTCCAAGCCTGCGCTGTTGATCTTGGATGAACCGACCACCGCACTTGACGTAACGGTTGAGGCCGGCATCGTTGATCTGGTCAAGGATCTGGGCCGCAAATACGGCACCTCGATGCTGTTCATCAGCCATAACCTTGGGCTGATCTTGGATGTCTGCGACCGGCTTTGCGTGATGTATTCCGGCGAGGCGGTGGAAACCGGCGGTGTGGCGGATGTGTTCGACCGGATGCAGCATCCCTATACCAAAGCGCTTTTCCGGTCGATCCCGCTGCCGGGGGCCGATAAGAACTCCAGCCCGCTTGTCTCCATTCCCGGCAACTTCCCGCTTCCGCATGAACGCCCGAACGGCTGCAACTTTGGCCCGCGCTGCGATCATTATGAGGCCGGGCGCTGCGATGCGGGCGATATCAAGATGGTACCGATTGCGGGACATGACCGCCACGCATCGCGCTGTTTGCGGGTTGATGAGATTGACTGGAAAGCCAAGGCAGCCGTCGCCGAAAAGCAAGAGAAGGGCGCCATTGGCAAGGTCGTCTTGAAGATGGAGGACCTGCGCAAATACTACGAAGTTTCCGCCGGCATGTTTGGCGGCGGGTCTTCCAAGGTCGTCAAGGCCAATGAAACCCTTAGCTTTGAAGCGCATGAAGGCGAAACGCTGGCCATCGTTGGTGAAAGTGGCTGCGGCAAATCCACCTTCGCCAAGGTGCTGATGGGGCTGGAAACCGCAACGGCGGGCACCATCACCCTGAACGGCAAAGATATCCAATCGACCCCGATCGAAGATCGCAGCGTTGAGACGGTTTCAAGCGTGCAGATGGTGTTTCAAAACCCCTTCGATACGCTGAACCCTTCAATGACAGTCGGCCGCCAGATTATCCGGGCGTTGGAGATTTTTGGCATCGGCGACAGTGATAATGCCCGCAAAAAGCGGATGCTGGAGCTGCTGGATCTGGTGAAACTGCCACGCGCCTTTGCCGACCGCATGCCGCGCCAGCTTTCTGGTGGGCAAAAGCAACGTGTGGGCATCGCCCGCGCATTTGCCGGTGATGCCAAGCTTGTGGTCGCCGATGAACCGGTTTCGGCGCTGGATGTGTCGGTTCAGGCAGCTGTCACGGATCTGTTGATGGAAATTCAGCGCGAGAACCGCACAACATTGCTGTTCATCAGCCATGACCTTTCGATTGTGCGCTACTTGTCGGACCGGGTGATGGTGATGTATCTGGGCCATGTGGTTGAACTTGGCACCACCGATCAGGTCTTCGCGCCGCCCTACCACCCCTATACAGAGGCGCTTTTGTCGGCGGTACCGATTGCCGACACCCGGGTGGTCAAGAAGCGGATCGTGCTGGACGGCGATATTCCTTCGGCAATGAACCCGCCGCCGGGCTGCCCGTTCCAGACGCGTTGTGGCTGGAAGTCCAAGGTGCCGGGCGGGTTGTGTGACAAGGACATGCCGCCAATGCGCACCCTTGCCGGGGGCCATCAGATCAAATGCCACCTGTCATCTGAAGAACTTGACGGCATGGAGCCGGTGATCAAGATCGCGGCTGAGTAGGCCTTCATCCGATCAAGGTGACGCTACGCCACCCTTGTTGTGGCTGGCGTTGTCTTGGCGGCTATGGTTAACTCTATCGAAACCACGATCGGTTTTCATGGGGGCATGAAAATGAAACACAAAGATAATGCAAAGCCGGTGGGCAAGGCCAGCGACACGGTTCACGCAGCCGGTTTGATAGCCATGGGCCTGTCATCGTCCCTGATGTTGACGCTGATCGGATTTGGCCTTGCCATGGCCTTCCAACCGCTCTGAAACCTCTGCCAGGCTGCGATGGAACGTCACTTGAGTGACGCTGCAAGCACGCCGCGCAAGAAGTACCTTTGTAACACAAAGAACACCACAATCGGTGCGGTCATCGACACGAAGGCGGCGGCGGCCAGTATTTCCCATTCGCCGCCTCGCGACCCCATCAGATTGACCAGATGCCCGGTCAAAACCAGCTTGTCGTCTTGCGGGCCCAAGAACACCAGCGCCACCAAGAGATCGTTCCAGGTCCACAAGAACTGGAACACCGCAAAGCTGGCAAGGGCGGGAAATGACATCGGCAGCACAATCCCGGTGAATATCTGAAGATCATTGGCCCCGTCGATGCGGGCGGAATCGATGATCTCTTGCGGCAATGCGGCCATGTGATTGCGCAAAAGGAATATCGCAAGCGGCAAGCCAAAACCCGTATGGGCCAGCCAGATGCCGATATAGCTTTTGGGGTCAAACCCAAAGGCCGCACCCGCATGATTGTAAAGCGTCAAAAGCGGGATCAGCGCGATCTGCAACGGCACGACCATCAGCCCCGCGATGAGCGCAAACAAAACCGCGCGGCCGCGAAACCGCATCCACGCCAGCGCATAGGCGGCAAAAGCCGCGATAAATGTGGGGATCAGGGTTGAGGGGATAGCGACGGTCAAAGAATTGACGAAGGATCGCCCAAGCCCAACCGATCCCAGCACTTTCGCGTAATTGTCAAACGTGAAACGCGGCGCAAGTTCTGCGGTATAGAAGATCCGCAGGCTGCGCAGGTTCTTGAGGCTTGCGGGCTTTTTCAAGGTGAATTGGCCGTCAGCCATGACCGTAAGGCGGCGGCCGTCGCCCAAATCGGCGGTGGTGCCAGGGGCAAAGGCCTTGGGCGCGTTGGAGGCGAAGCCAAAAGCGGTGACCGCGCCGCCAGCCCTGGTCAAGAGAGTGCCGGTAAGGGTGTGTTGGCCTGCGGTATCAACACCGCCCTCGGGCACGCGAAAGATCAGGTTTTGCGGGGCGGCGCGAAAGGCCGTCCACCACCCCGACACGGCGATCTGGTCCTTGTCGCGAAATGAAGTCACCAGCAGCCCCGCCGTGGGGATCACCCACAACAAGACCAGCAGCAATACAGACAGGTGCAGCGTCAGGGTCTTGAGGGGCGCGCCCATGTTAACGCCCCTGCCCTTCGGCGCGCCAGATCTTGTGCATGACCCAAAGCATGACGGGCATGATCATCCCCATCAACACCACCGCAATCGCGGCCCCCCGGCCAAAATCGCCGCCCCCCTGGAACATCCAGTTGAACATGAGGTTGGCCAACACATTGGTGTTCCATTGGCCATTGGTCATCGCCAAGACGATATCGAACACCTTGAATGTGATAATGCTGATCACCATCCACACCGCCCCGATCGGGCCCCAAATCTGCGGCAAGATGATGCGAAAAAGCGCTTGGACAGCGCTTGCGCCATCAAGCATTGCGGCCTCGCGCAGATCATCGGGAACCCGGCGAAGTGCCGCACCAAGAACCACCATGGCAAAGCCGGTCTGGATCCAGATCAAGATGATCATCAAGCATAGACTGTTCCAAAATGGCAGTGTCATCCAGGCCCTTGGCACGCCGCCGAACGCCAGAACCAAAGCGTTCA
>JBAUHP010000282.1:0-5946 GCA_049680345.1 Albidovulum sp.
ACCACCGCTTTGCCGGTCAGGGGCAGGGTGCAGGCCTTCAACACTTTGGACTCGCCGTGTTTCGAGGTGTGATCCATCACCACCACCACGCGGCCAACCCCTGCCACCAGATCCATCGCCCCACCCATGCCTTTCACCAGCTTGCCGGGGATCATCCAATTGGCCAGATCGCCGTTTTCGGCCACTTCCATCGCACCCAAGATAGCCATGGCGATTTTGCCGCCACGGATCATCGCGAAGCTTTGCGAACTGTCGAAATAGGCGGTCTGCGGCAATTCGGTGATGGTTTGCTTGCCCGCATTGATCAGATCGGCATCTTCTTCACCCTCAAAGGGAAAGGGGCCCATGCCCAACATGCCGTTTTCCGATTGCAGCGTCACATTCACGCCTTCGGGGATGTAGTTCGACACAAGCGTCGGGATGCCGATGCCAAGGTTCACATACCAGCCATCTTGCAGCTCTTGCGCTGCGCGGGCGGCCATTTGATTGCGGTCCCACATGGCTCAGGCCTCCCTTTTGCGGGTTGTGCGGTTTTCGATGCGCTTTTCATGGTCGCCTTGAATAAGGCGGTGCACATAGATGCCGGGCAGGTGGATCATATCGGGGTCAAGGCTGCCGGTTGGCACGATCTCTTCAACCTCGGCCACGCAGACGCGCCCGCAGGTGGCGGCGGGCGGATTGAAGTTGCGCGCGGTCTTGCGAAACACCAGATTGCCGGTCGCATCGGCTTTCCAGGCCTTGACGATGGCCAGATCGGCAAAGATGCCGCGTTCAAGAATGTAATCCTGACCGTCGAACGTCTTGACCTCTTTGCCCTCGGCAATCACCGTGCCGACGCCGGTTTTGGTGTAAAAGCCGGGGATGCCAGCCCCTGCCGCGCGCATACGTTCGGCCAAAGTGCCTTGCGGGGTGAATTCCAGCTCCAACTCGCCCGACAGATATTGGCGCATGAATTCAGCGTTTTCGCCAACGTAGGAGGAGATCATCTTTTTGATCTGCCGGGTTTCCAGCAACTGGCCAAGGCCGAAGCCGTCAACGCCCGCGTTGTTCGACGCCACCGTAATATCCTTGGTGCCCGCATCGCGGATCGCCGCGATCAGCAATTCGGGAATGCCGCACAGGCCAAAGCCACCGGCGGCGATCAGCATGCCGTCATGCAAGAGCCCGTCCAGCGCCTCGGCCGCAGAACCGTAGATTTTCTTCATGGGTAAGCTCCCCCCAAATTCATCCCGCCTGTTTTGCCGTGGCAAGCGGGGAAAAGTCAATCGCCGCAGCGCGGCATAGGTTTTGGGCAATCAGGCTTTGGCGGCGGTTTTGGCTGCCGGTTTGGCCTTGGGTTTGGTGGCGGGTTTGGCGGCGGCTTTGGCGGCGGCTTTTGCCTTGGGTTTCGCCTTGGGTTTCGCTTTCGCTTTGGGTTTGGCGGCGGCCTTTGGTTTGGCTTTGCGCGCAGGTTTACCCTTGGCCGCCTTTTCATTGGCCAGTGTCACGGCTTCTTCAAAGGTCACGGCTTCGGGTTCCATCCCCTTGGGAAGGGTGGCGAAAACCTTGCCCCATTTCACATAGGGGCCGTAACGTCCGTCCATCACCTGCATCACGCCGCCATCGGGATGTTCGCCCAATTCCTTGAGCGGGGCCGCTGCCGCACCGCCACGCCGACCGGCAAGTTTTTGCGCCAGCACTTCAACTGCGCGGTTCATGCCGATCACAAACACCTCATCCGGGTCGGGGATATTGGCATAGACGCGGCCATGTTTGACATAGGGGCCGTAACGGCCAATCCCGGCCTCAACCAATTCGCCGTCTTCGGGATGCGGGCCGATGGGGCGCGGCAGGGCCAAAAGCATCAACGCGCGTTCGAGCGTGATCGTATCGGGCGCCCAGCCCTTGGGCAGGCTGGCGCGTTCGGGTTTGGGGATCTCTTCCGTGGCTTCGCCGCGCTGCACATAGGGGCCAAAGCGCCCGGCGCGCAGCGACACGGCCATGCCCGCATCATCTTGCCCCAATAGTTTGCCCTCGCCCGAAAGTGCGCCGGCATCTTCGCCGTTGGCGCCCGAGATCGGCCTTGTGTAGCGGCATTCGGGGTAATTCTTGCAGCCGATGAAGGCCCCGCCGGATCGGGCGGTCTTAAGGTTCAGGCGGCCTTCGCCGCAGGTCGGGCAGATCCGCGGATCGGTGCCGTCTTCGCGCGCAGGGTACAGGTGCGGGGCCAGGAAATCGTCGATCTTGGTCAAAACCTCGCCAATCCGCAGATCGGCGGTTTCGGCAATGGCGGCGGTAAAATCGCGCCAGAACCGCGCCAGAACCTCTTTATAATCCCGCTCACCTGCCGAGATTTCATCAAGCTCGTTTTCCAGATCGGCGGTGAAGTCATATTCCACATATCTGCGGAAGAAATTGGTCAGGAAGGCCGTGACCAGCCGCCCCTTGTCTTCGGGGATCAGGCGGTTCTTATCCTTGCGGACATAGTCGCGATCCTGAATTGTGGTGACGATCGAGGCATAGGTGGATGGCCGCCCGATGCCGAGTTCCTCCATCCGTTTGACCAGTGTCGCCTCGGTATAGCGGGCGGGGGGCTGGGTGAAATGCTGCTCGGACGCGACATCGCGTTTTTCGGCGGGTTCATTGGCCATGATCTGCGGCAGGCGGGCGCTGTCTTCGCCCTCATCATCATCGCGGCCTTCGTCGTAGACCTTCAAGAAGCCGTCGAACAACACGACCTGACCGGTGGCGCGCAGTTCAACCTGAGCATCGGCGCTGGCGATATCCACGGTGGTGCGTTCCATGCGGGCGCTGGCCATCTGGCTGGCAATGGTGCGCTTCCAGATCAGATCGTAGATCTTGCGCTGATCATCTTCGACGCGCAGCTTATCGGGCGACATGTTCATATCCGTCGGGCGGATACATTCATGCGCCTCTTGGGCGTTTTTCGCCTTGTTTTTGTAAATCCGGGGGCTGTCGGGCACGTAATCGGCGCCGAAACGCGATTTGATTTCGGCGCGGGCCTCGGTCACGGCCTCGGGGGCCATGTCGATGCCGTCGGTGCGCATATAGGTGATGTAGCCGGCCTCATAAAGCCGTTGGGCCGAGGACATGCAGGCCTTGGCGCCCATGCCGAATTTGCGGCTGGCCTCTTGTTGCAGGGTCGAGGTCATGAACGGCGCATGCGGATTGCGGCTGGTGGGCTTCGCCTCAACCGATTTGACCGTCAGATCGCGCGATGTGACCGCATGTGCGGCAATTTCGGCGGCGGCGGCATTGGGAATGTCGAATTTATCAAGCTTGTTGCCGCCCAGAACCGTCAGGCGGGCCTGAAATTCCTGGCCCCTTGGGGTGGCAAGGGTTGCGGCCACGGTCCAGAATTCGCGGGCGCGGAAGGCTTCGATTTCCAGCTCACGCTCAACGATCAGGCGCAGGCAGACGGATTGCACCCGGCCCGCCGATTTGGCCCCCGGCAGCTTGCGCCACAGAACCGGGCTAAGGTTAAAGCCCACCAGATAGTCAAGCGCGCGGCGGGCAAGATAGGCCTCGACCAGCTCCATATCGACATCGCGGGGGTTGGCCATAGCCTCGGTCACGGCGGCCTTGGTGATGGCGTTGAAGGTCACGCGCCGCACCGTTTTGCCCTTTTTGATGGAAGAGGCCAGCGCTTCTTGCAGGTGCCATGAAATCGCCTCGCCCTCGCGGTCGGGGTCGGTGGCAAGAATAAGGGTATCGTCGGTTTTGAGGGCTTCGGTAATGGCGCGCAGGTGCTTTTTGCTGTCCGATGCCACCTCCCATTTCATGGCGAATCCATCGTCGGTATCGACGGAGCCGTCTTTGGGGGGCAGGTCGCGGACATGGCCGTAAGAGGCCAGAACCGTGTAGTCGGAACCGAGATATTTGTTGATTGTCTTGGCCTTGGCGGGGGATTCTACGACGACAACGGCCATGATTTCCTCTGACTATGCGAACTTAATATATGGGCGCGGAACATGGGGGCCAATGGCAGGGCTTGTCAATGACCGGCCTGCAATGCTTTTGCCAATGCGCGGATCAAGGGCGCGCGGGGGGCGTGATGCATGGCCCAAAACCCGGTTCCAGCCGGCGCTTGGTGCCGAATCCCGCTGCGGTAAAGGGCCGCAAATCTGGCGATGGCCGCCGTTTTCTGCGCCTTCTCGCAGGGCCCTGTTCAGTTGCGCGACAAAAGGCCGCCGGGGGCGCGGCTGATGCTGCCTGCAAGCTCCAGCGCCAAAATCTCATCCGCGGCTTCGGCGGGTGTCAGTGCCAGATCGCGCAAAAGCTGGTCTTCATCAATCGGGCTTGGGCCGAGCCGGTCAAGGATCTTGCGGTGAAGGGCCAGTTGATCGCGCCAGGGGCGACCCGCCGGGGTGGCGCCTGGCCGGGTCGCTGCGGCCTTGTTGTTCAGGGGCAAGTCAAGTTGCGGGTTGGCAAGGTGCGGGCTGGGTTGGGTATCCAGCGACAGGGCCGCCAATATATCGTCCACACAGCGCACCAATGTGGCACCGTCGCGGATCAGCATATTGCAGCCACTTGCACGCCCGTCGAACGGATGGCCAGGCACTGCGAAAACCTCGCGCCCCTGATCAAGCGCCATGCGCGCGGTGATCAGGCTGCCGGACTGCGCCGCAGCCTCTACCACCACCACGGCCGATGCGAGGCCCGATATGATGCGGTTTCGTTGCGGAAAATGCCGGGCGGCGGGTTCCTGGCCCATGGGTTGTTCCGACACGCGCAGGCCTTTTTTGCCAATTTCATCGGCCAAAGCGGTGTTTTCGGTCGGATAAATCACATTCACCCCGCCCGCCATCACCGCCACGGTGCCGCCTTCCACCGCTGCGGTATGGGCCGCCGCATCGACGCCGCGTGCAAGGCCGGACACAACGACAACGCCCGCAGCCGACAGGCCCTCGGCCAGTTTGCGCGCCATGCGGGTGCCCAATGAGGAGGCATTGCGCGCCCCCACAAGGGCGACCATCGGCCGTGCCAGCAGCGACAGATCGCCCTTGCACCACAAGACCGGCGGCGCATCGGAAATTTCGGCAAGGGCTTTGGGATAGGCAGGGTCGCCCCGGCAGATAAGCTGCGCCCCGGCGGCGCGGCCTGCCTTTTGTTCGGCATAGACGACGCCTTCGGGGCAGATCGTGTATTTTTCGACACCGGCCGCGCGGGCGATATCGGGCAGGGCAATCAAAGCCGCCCGTGCAGACCCGTATTCAGCGATCAGTCGGTGAAATGTCGCAGGCCCAACCCTGCGGGAACGAATGAGGCGGAGCCACGACAGTTTGTCGTCGTCCGTGGTGGGTGGGGTGAAGGGGGTGGGATCTGAAAACAAACCTAGTGTCCCTCGTGCCTCCGCCTCATTCGCAAGGTTGAGATTGCAACCTTAAGGTTAATGAATGGTTACGATTCGCGGGATTTCCGGCAGCGATGCAAAATTCTTTTCGCAAAGAGGCCTGTCCCCGGCCGGGTGAAGGCAGTTGTCCAAGCCTCAGGTCGCCGAACCGCCCACCGTCAGCCCGCCGATCAGCAAGGTCGGCTGGCCGACACCCACCGGCACCCATTGCCCGGCCTTGCCGCAATTGCCCATGCCGGGGTCAAGCTTCATGTCATTGCCGATGGCGCGGATCTGTTGCATCGCGGTGGCCCCGTCGCCGATCAGCGTGGCGCCTTTGACCGGGTCGCCGACCACGCCGTTCTTCACGCGGTAGGCCTCGGTGCACGAAAACACGAATTTGCCGTTGGTGATATCGACCTGACCGCCGCCAAAGCCCACGGCATAGATGCCGTCTTTCACTTCGGCCACGATATCGCCGGGCTGGGCGTTGCCGCCAAGCATATAGGTATTGGTCATGCGCGGCATCGGGATATGGGCGTGGCTTTCGCGCCGCCCGTTGCCGGTGGGTTTGACCCCCATCAGCCGGGCATTCTGGCGGTCTTGCATATAGC
>JBAUHP010000283.1:0-3543 GCA_049680345.1 Albidovulum sp.
GAGATTACCAGCTTTTATCTGACCGATTTTCTTGTCAGGCAGTTTGATGCATTTGTATGGAAGCCAATTGGGCTCGACCGGCATCCGGAACTGCGCGACATGTATTTTGGAAATTATGAGAAACTTGTTTATCAAGCACAAACGAATGATCCGGCTTTGGATGCAAAAGCAAAGGAATGCGCCGCAAGGTTGGGTCTGGCCTTTGAACGCCGCTCAACCGGTTACGGCGACCTTCAGACCACCCTCGCAAAGCTTTAGCGCAACTCCGAATTTTCTGCGAAAATTCATCTGATTTTTCGCAGAAAAATCGTTATCCGTTCGCCGCAAGCGCAAGCTCATTTATCCGGCCAACCATCGCGCGGACACCGTTCGATCTTTGTGCTGAAAGATGCGCATCAAGCCCAAGCCGTTTCAATTCCGCCTGCGCGTCAACCTTCAAGACGTCACCCACCGACAATCCCGCGTAAAGAGCATGAAGAACCGCAATTAATCCGCGAACGATCATCGCATCGCTTTCACCATGAAAATCAAACACCGCCCCAGGCCCGCTGCCCGCCACACGCGGCAAGAGCCAGACCTGGCTTGCACAGCCCTCTACTTTCGTCGCAGGCACGCGGAAAGCCTCGTCCAGCACCGGCAATGCGCGGCCAAGTTCGATCACGTGACGATAGCGGTCCTCCCAATCGTCAAGAAAATCAAAAGTCTCAGCGATTTCCTCAAATGCAGCCGTCGCCATCAAATTCTCCCTCGATCCCCATGAGGTAGTATGTCATGCCCCAAAGGTCCAGCGTCGCGGCCCCTTTTCAGCGGCGTGCGAATGGGTTACCCAATACCAAGATAGTCTGGGGGGAGCCAAAACATGAATCGCCTTGTTACCGCACTGACGGTTGTCAGCCTGACGCTGCTTTTGGCGAATTGTGGAAAGATCCGCGATAGCCGTATCAACCCGTTCAACTGGTTCGGCAAATCCCAATCGGCGGCAACTGCGGCTGCGGTTTCCCCCGGTGAAATATCTGACGGGCGTTTGCTTGTGCGCGAAGTCACCAGTTTTGTCGTTGAAAAAACACCCGGCGGGGCCATCCTTCGCGCCACGGGCCTTCCGCCAACCCAAGGCTGGTGGAACGCAGAGCTGGTTGCACAAAATCGTGGCCAGCCGGAAGACGGCGTGTTGACCTACCGCTTCTTGGTGTTTGAGCCTTTGGGCCAGACCCGCGTATCAACCCCGCAGTCGCGCGAGGTCACTGCGGCCGTATTCCTGTCTGACATTCGCATGCAAGAAGTCAGCAATATCATCGTCTTGGCCGAGACCAACAGCCGTTCAAGCCGCCGCTGATCGCTCAGACCGGGACCACACGCACAGCGCCACCAATTGCCGACAGCGCGATTTCGCCGCTGCACAAACGAAGTGCATCCTCGCCAAACACTTCACGGCGCCAGCCCTGCAAGGCACCGACATCACGAATACCGGCTGCCAGCGCATCAAGCTCTGACGTTGCAGCAATCAATTTGGCGGCAACGCCTGCCTCTTCGGATTTGGCCTTCAACAAAACCCGCAAGAGATCTGCAAGTGCGGTGTTCACCTGCAATTGTTCACGCATAACGTTTGGCTTTGGAAAGTCTTCCGGGCTGGTTTCAATTCCGGCCTTGATGGCGGCAAGAATACCTTCGGAGATGTCGGCCTTGCGCCCCTCACGCATCAACAAACGCGAACGCCCAAGTTCTTCATGGTTCGTCGGGCGGGTCGATGCCAGTTCCAACAAGACGTCATCCTTGAAGACCCGGCTGCGCGGCACATCGCGGGTTTGTGCGTAGTCTTCGCGAAACCGTGCCAATTCGCGCACAATCGACAAGAACCGCCCCGAAGTGGTACGGGTCTTGACCTTGCTCCAGGCCTCTTGCGGCCGATTTATATAGGTCTCTGGGTTAATCAGAATTTGGATTTCTTCTTCAACCCATTTTTGACGGCCGCTGCGTTTCAACTCATCGCGCAAATGCTCATAAACCAGCCGCAGATGGGTGACATCGGCCAAAGCGTAGGTCTGCTGCGCATCGCTTAAGGGGCGGCGCGACCAATCGGTAAAGCGCGAAGACTTGTCCAGATCTTCGCGGGCAATCTTCTTGACCAATGTCTCATAGCCCACCTGTTCGCCAAACCCACACACCATGGCGGCCACTTGTGTGTCAAACAGGGGTATTGGAAAGACATTGCCTTCAACAAAGAAGATCTCAAGATCCTGACGCGCGGCATGAAAAACCTTGACCGTGGCTTCATGACGAAAGAGGTCGTAAAGCGGCTCAAGCGAGATACCGTCTGAAAGCGGATCCACCAACACGGCCTCTCCGGTCTTGCCGGGAAGCGCCAGCTGCACAAGACAGAGCTTTGAGTAATACGTACGTTCGCGCAGGAACTCGGTGTCGATGGTGACATATTCCTGGGTCTTCGCAGCCTCGCAAAAAATTGCGAGGTCTTTCGTCGTGGTAATTGTCTTCATCGCCATCCTGCTCTTGCGGGGTCATCCCGCAGGTCGGGTTCTCATAAGTGAGGTTGGCACAATTGGGAAGGGCTATGGAGGATTCTATCCTTGGTGTTGCTGCATTGGTCTAAATCCACCTCCGCCCCCAGCATTTGTGCCGCGCGGCGTCACAAAAAGACAGTCTGGCGCTGCCCTTCTGCGTAGCTGCGCAAAACCAGCGGATAAAGCCGGTGTTCTTGCGCCAGCACCCGCGTCGCCAAGCTGGCCTCATCATCGCCGGGCAAGACCGGTACCCGCGCCTGACCAAGTATCGGGCCACTATCGAGAACCGACGTGACTTCATGTACCGTACAGCCAGCCTCCTCATCGCCAGCGGCAAGGGCGCGGGCATGGGTATGAAGGCCGGGGTATTTGGGCAAAAGAGAGGGGTGAATGTTTAGCATCCGCCCCTCGAAGCGGTCGACAAAATCGGCGGTCAGCACCCGCATGAAACCGGCCAGGCACAAAATGTCCGGCCTTGCCTCAAGGATCGGTACAAGCAAGGCTGCCTCGAACCTTGCTCGGTCACCCCCATAGGCACGGTGATCAACTGCGGCTGTCGCAATCCCCATGGATGCCGCGCGCTTCAGCCCCACGGCATCAGGGTCATTCGACACCACCAGCACCGGGCGCGCTGGGTGGTCGCCCGCCATGCTATTGGCAAGGGCCACCATGTTCGAGCCACCCCCGGAAATCAGGATGGCAACGCGTATCACAACAAACGGCCCTGGTAGCGAACCCCCTGCCCTTCGCGGACGTGGCCAATCTCGTAAACGGTTTCGCCCTCGGCCTCCAACAGCGCCTTAAGCGGTGCCGCGCGATCAGCCGCCACAACGGCAATCATGCCAATTCCGGCATTGAAGGTCTTAAGAAGCTCAGGCTCCGACATTCCCCCAACCTTGGCAAGCCAGCCAAACACCGGCGGCAAATCCCAAGCCCCAAGATCAATCTCGGCGCCCAGATTTTCGGGCAAGACGCGCGGCAGGTTTTCGGTCAGCCCGCCGCCGGTGATATGGGCCAAGCCATGCAC
>JBAUHP010000284.1:0-3827 GCA_049680345.1 Albidovulum sp.
GAGCCGCGTTCTTTACAGCAGCCGACGAACTGATGGTGCAGCGTTGGGGAACCTCGAACGCGATGCTCTTACCTTTGTGTTTGAAACGCTGAATCCGCCCCCATTCGCCACTAATTTGTGTTACCGAAGGAAGGTCTTTGAGGTCATCCAGCGACTTTGGCATACCATGTTGCAAGCAAAATTCGGGGGAGGCCACAAGGATTACTCTTTGGCTAAAGATCTTTTTCGCAACCAAGGATGAGTCGTGAAGCGGGCCAACGCGGATTGCGACGTCAAAGTGTTCCTCAATGATATCAACGGTGCGATTGCTAATTTCCAAAGATATCTCCAATTGCGGATACCTTTCCATGAACGCGGGCAGCACCGGAGCCAAACATTCGTTACCAAAGGCGGCAACACATGACACGCGTAACCGCCCCCGCGGGGCATCGTGGCGCTCGTAAATGGCACTTCGCATGTTTCCGATTTCTTCAAGTATCCCGGAACTTCGTTGTACAAATTCTAGCCCTGCATCCGTCAAGTTAAGCTGACGGGTTGTGCGATTGATCAAACGCACACCAAGATCGCGCTCGAGATCGGCGACAATCCGGCTGACGGATGCCGCGGATAGACGTAGGTCCGCGCTCGCGGCGGCGAAGCTTCCCAATCGGGCGACCTCGGTGACAACGCGCATTGCGGCAACTATGTCCATAGAACCATTCTTTCGTTTTGCGAGTTAATAAATTTCAAAATTAGGTATTATCGCGATTTTCAAACCTACCTATAATAGATCAAGTAATGATTATAGGGACTACAGTGATGGCCAAGAATCCGAGCTGGATATTAAAGAGCTACGCCACAGGCATGCCGACACCTGACAATTGGGCGTTGGAAAATCAATCTATGCCCGAAGTTGGGGACGGTGCGCTATTGATCAAAACGATGTGGCTCTCCGTCGATCCCTACATGAGAGGCAGGATTAGTCCCGCGAAGAACCATGCAACGGGTATTCCCTTGGGCGGATTGATGACCGGGGGCGGTATCGGAGAAGTCGTCGTCTCAAACTCGCCTGATTTCAAGCCAGGCGATGTGGTTATGAGCGATTATTTCGGGTGGCAAGCATTCACCACTGTTCCCTCTGCATCGGCGAAAATTGTCGACACCAAACAAGCCCCGGTTCAGGCGGCGCTTAGCTATCTGGGGATGCCCGGTCTTACGGCCTATTTTTCCCTTCTCAGAACCGGCGCAGCAAAAGAAGGTGAGACGGTGCTGATTTCGGCGGCCTCCGGTGCTGTCGGGCAGATTGCGGGACAGATTGCACGTATCAAAGGGTTTGACCCGGTTGCGATTGCGGGAACCGACGCCAAAATTGAGTGGTGTAAAGAGCTGGGGTATCGGACCGGCATCAATCACCGTACTTCAACCGATTTGGTCGCAGACGTGGCCGCCGCCTGCCCGAATGGCGTCGATGTGTTTTTGGATAATACTGCCGGACCAATCCATGATGCAGCGATGCTGAATCTTAACACGTTCGGGCGTGTTGCAGTGGTCGGCACCATCGCATTGCCGGACAAATTTGATCAACCAGATGTCGGGTTGCGGCATCTTCGGCGAACCTTGATCACCCGTGCGCGGATCGAGGGTTTCCTACTCGATGATTTTGAGGCCGACTACGACGCTGCCCTTGTCGACTTGTCGTCTTGGTATGAACAGGGGTTGTTACAAACACGCGAAGACGTGGCTCGAGGAATTGAGGCTGTCCCCCATGCATTCGTAAGGATGTTGAAAGGCGAAAACTTCGGAAAGCAATTGGTTGAACTCTGACTTTCCCTTGCGCGTTCGGGGAAAGCCGCCATTCCCTCAAAATCTCCGAACGACAACAAAGTCCCGCAAAGCGGCCTACCAAAACAGTGTTCAAACCTCTGACAAACGGCCCCCTCCCGCCCCTTCCGAGCGTCCCTTACCTGCTTGAGGTATCCGAGCCGTTGCGCCCGTTTGGCGGGGTCACTTTGGGCCGCTATTGCGGCTTCGCGTGCGGCTTCTTCAGCAAACATCATCTCTCTGACCTCGTGGCGCAGGCTGCGTTCTTCTTCTTCGGGGTGGGGGCATAGTCAACGGATTCGGGCCCCGCCACCATGCGCCCCTTGTCGGGACGGATAGATGACGGCGGCAGGTTGCCGATAACGCACGCAGGTTATGGCATAACCGACCGCAAGACCCTAGATTGGGCTCATGATAAAACACATGCGCATATTCCTGATTCCGGCCTTTGTCGCGGCAATGACCTTGCCCGCTATGGCTGAAAAAACCTCTCTCTCGGATCTGTCAGCCTATCTTAACGGGCTAACGACCGCCGAGGCAGATTTCACCCAAGTGAACGCCGATGGGTCCGGCGCCAAGGGCAAGGTGTTCATCCGCCGCCCCGGCCGTATGCGGTTTGAATATGCCGCCCCTGACGACACGCTTGTGTTGGCATCAGGCGGCCAAGTGGCTATTTTTGATGCGAAATCCAACCAGCCGCCGGAACAATATCCGCTGGCGAAAACTCCGTTGAACCTGATCCTGGCGCGCAAGGTCAAGCTGGATCAGGCGAAGATGGTTGTTGGGCATAGCGAAGAGGGCGCCCTGACCATCGTGACGGCGCAAGACCCCAAACACCCCGAATATGGCACCATCGCCCTTGGGTTCACCGCCAATCCGATTGCGCTTAGTCAATGGGTGGTCACCGACCAGTCAGGCGCGCAAACCACGGTGCTGCTTGAAACCTTGCAGACCGGGGTTGAATACCCCTCAACGCTTTTCTCGATCAACGCGGCGGTCAACGAGCAAAAACGCCAAAAGCGCTAGCCGGCAATCGTCAGAACTTCCCGCAAGCGATCAACTGGCGTTGGTAGAGATCGGCCCGCGCAGCGACCGAATCAGCCACCCGTAAAAGCCAGGCTTTGCCATTGTGGCTGCCACGGGAATATCCCGTCGTGCCTTCGTGATAAGCAAGATATTGGTTGCGAACATCAAACTTGGAAAGGCCCAGTTTGGTTTCGGTGCGATCCATGTACCAGCCCATGAAATCGGTCGCATCGTTGATCCTGTTGCGCTTGGCCCCGCGCTGACCGGTAGCCCGGCGGTAATCATCCCAAGTGCCATCAAGCGCCTGACTGTAGCCATAGGCCGTGCTTTGGCGACCTAGGGGCAAGACTCCCAACGCATATTTATGCGGGGTACGCGCATTTCCGATAAATTTGCTTTCTTGATGGATCGTCGCCATTTGCACATGCACGGGCACGCCCCAACGGCTTTCGGCGCGCTGCATCGCGGTCAGATATTTGGGCCGCTGATCAAGGATCGAACAGGCGTCATCCAGATTGCGCGGTGCTTGATAGTCCCCACCGCCGCAAGACACCAATAGCAACATCGCCGTCAAGCGGAGAAACTTCTTCATACTGCCTCACGAAAGTCTGCTCTTTTTTTTGCAGTTTACGTGATTTTGCAGCGATAGGAAATCACAAAGCCTTAGGCCTAGATCAAGAAGGCCAGCGTAAGCGGGATTGAGATCACCGAGATCAGAGTCGAGACCACGACCAACCCCGCAACCACACTGCCATCGGGCAGATATTTTTCGGCCAAAAGATAAGATGTCACCGCAACCGGCGTGGAAATTTGCATGACCAAAACCGCAAAGGCCATGGGCGGCAGGTCAAAGGCCCGGCCGATTGCCCAAGCAATGGCCGTGCAAACCGCAACCCTGAACAGGCTAAGCATCAAAGGGCGCAAGAACCCCGATGGCTGCAACCGGGCCACGGCGACGCCCAGGGTGATGAGCATCAATGGAATCGCCATCTGCCCGATCA
>JBAUHP010000285.1:0-1949 GCA_049680345.1 Albidovulum sp.
GGCCTCGCAACGCTCAATGATGGATTGCTTCATTGCCTGCCGTCCCCGCATCCGTTGACCGGGTTTAGGGTAAATCCGCCACTGGGAAAAGTGCGGAAATGCGAAATAATGAACCAGCCGCCAGGCCCACCGGGCAGATCGCGCGAAACCGAGCGGCAATCGGGGATATCGCGACACGGCGGTGATCAGCGTTGCGGTCCGCGCAAGCCACAACGCTCCGCAATGCCACCCGCCAAAATTGCAAAAGCGGTTAGCCTACCTTCTCAACACGCAACGGGCCTTCAATGGATGGCGGCTAAGCGGCGGCTATGCAGAAAAAGGGTGATGTCGCTGCCCCCCCGAAGGCTTGCTTTCGTAAGGGAACACCATTCACCAAGACTGCTAGATCTGACAACATTGTTCGCACCGAGACCTTTGAATTAATTCGAAAATTGCCGATCTCCAAGCGACCTGATACCCAGCGTTATTGCTCATTTTGCTAAACGCCGAAGGGCACAGATTGATGATAGATGAATGTTTGCTCCGCAAAATGTGTGTCCATTGGCGCTAGTTGGGGGGGCGTTGAAGTCATCTGATCTATTTAAATTTGCGTTGGTTTTGTTTTCCGGTTTCTCATCACTTTGTTTGCCAGCACATGCAAAAGAGTATGACCGCGCCGGTGCGATCCTGGAGATTGAGTACGCACTCTATTTCATGGGCTTTATGGATGGCGGTCCGGATAGGGTCTGGGATGCTAAGGCCGCTCAGGGACTGGCGGCACTTCGGCAAAGAATTGTGAACGCGGGGATTTAGACCACATTCGCCAGCGGTGTGATACGACATGATCCGACCTCGAAGATTGATGCTGAAGCAACTGTACTTAGTGCTGTTTTATGGCAATTTATTGGGGTCAAGGCGCGCCTGCGCGTTGCCGGGCAGCGCCTACCCGCGGTCGGGCGCGGCGCGGCTACCCTTTCCGGGGGATCGCATGTCGGCAAAGCTCAATGCAGTCATTCCCAACGGCTTGCGCCGTCTGGCGCTTGCCAGCTACGGGAAACCGGGCGGTAAGCGGAAATGCCGGTGGCCTGAACGCTTTATCTGGCGTTTTCCGCCGTGATCATTCCATCTCAATCGTGCCGGGCGGCTTTGAGGTTATATCATACATCACCCGGTTGATGCCTTGGACTTCATTGATGATCCGCGTTGCGGTTTCGCCCAGAAATTCGTGGGTGAAGGGATAGTAATCGGCGGTCATACCATCGACCGAGGTCACAGCGCGCAAAGAGCAGGCAAAATCATAGGTGCGGTAATCGCCCATGACGCCCACGGTCTTGACCGGCAAGATCGCCACGAAGGCCTGCCAGATTTCGTCATAAAGGCCGTGTTTGTGGATTTGATCAAGATAGACCGCATCGGCCTGGCGCAAGATATCAAGCTTTTCGCGGGTGATCTCTCCGGGGCAACGAATGGCAAGGCCGGGACCGGGGAAGGGGTGCCGGCGGATGAAGCTTTCGGGCAGGCCAAGTTCGCGGCCAAGGGCGCGGACCTCGTCTTTGAAAAGTTCGCGCAGGGGTTCCACCAACTGCATATTCATACGCTCGGGCAGGCCGCCGACATTATGGTGTGATTTGATCGTGACCGAAGGGCCACCAGAAAAGCTGACACTTTCGATCACATCAGGATAGAGCGTGCCTTGGGCAAGAAACTCGGCGCCGCCAATGGCTTTGGCGTGTTTCTCAAACACCTCGATGAAGAGGCCGCCGATGATTTTACGCTTGGTTTCGGGGTCCGAGACACCTTCAAGCTTGCCCAAGAACAGATCGGATTCGTCGGCATGGATCAACGGCAGATTGTAGTGTTCGCGAAACATGCTGGTGACCTGTTCGGATTCGCCCAGCCGCATCAACCCGTGATCGACATAGACGCAGGTCAGCTGTTCGCCGATTGCCTCATGGATCAGGACTGCGGCG
>JBAUHP010000286.1:0-4596 GCA_049680345.1 Albidovulum sp.
CTTTGGGGCCGGTTGCCGAATTATAGTTCTTCGGTTCTGACATCCGGCTGATCGGGATCGACTGCTCGGGGAAGTAATGCGCATCATATTCGGTGAACTGATCGGTCTTGAGGATCAGATAAACCAAAATCATCCCGCGAAACTTGATCGCCTTCGCCGCGGCTTGCACGTTTTCGGGCGCAGGCGGATCCATCAGGCGCATCGCGGTGGTCAGCGGAATCGTCGAATAGATCTGATCGGCCTCGTGGCGAACCTCGCCGCCCTCGCCTTTGGTGATCACCGCCGTCACCTTGTTGCCGTCACGCTCTATCCGCGCCACATCGGCGTTAAAGCTATAACCCACCCCGGCCTTGGAGGATGCATCCACCATTGATTGGCTGATCTGCCCGAAACCCTTCTTGGGGTAGTAAAACCGCCCCGTCGTGGCCCCCCGCATCCCCGGCAGCATCTTGACCATCTTGCCCAAGATCTTACCCACCGAGCCGCTTGAAACCCGCCGCTCCGCCAAGGTCACCGCAAGCTTTTCGGGGTCAAGACCCCATAGCTTGCGCACATAGGGAAAGTAGAAGTTTTCCGAAATCGTCGGCCCAAGACCATCGTACAAGATGGATGAAAAGCTGCGCGCGCCCGTGGTTTTGGCGCGAAACGGCTTCAGCAGCATGTCGCCAAAAAGGCTTGCCGCAAAGCGCGGCGGCAAGCGCAGCAAAGCGTCGAGGGGTTTGAGCGGAAAGTGAATCCAGCGCCCCCCCAGCCGGATCCGGCCATGACGCGGTTGCAACAACAAATCATCGCCCAACAGCTCTTTCACATCGGCGATCACCGAGGGGTCAGCCACCGGATGAAAACGGTGCGAGCCATAGTCGCACCAGATGCCTTCGATCTGAAACGAGGTCGAATTACCCCCCGCGCGCGGTGCACGTTCCAGCACTTCAACATCGGCTTTGCCGATTTTGCTCAGCGCATGGGCGGCGGCAATCCCCGCAGGGCCCGCGCCAAGAACTGTCACCTTGGGGCGCGTCGCACCCCGGGCCTTCAATTGGCCTGTCATTCTGAAATCTCCTTAATCTCGGATTTTGGGGCCATAAGTCTGCCGCCTGAAAGCGTCAGCACCAATGCCCCGATGGCCCCCGCCAAATACAAAACACCCTGCCACGCAAGGCCCGATGCCACGACCTCGGCCGCACTTGCGCCAAAAGGCACCAGCAAGGCCGCAAGGGAACTTTCGCGCACCCCAAGCCCGCCCAAAGACAAAGGCAAGGTCGCGATGATCTTGGCCAAGGGCCAGGCAAAGAACCACGCGGCCACCGGCACATTCACCCCAACCACCAAAGCCAGTTGGACCGAAAGCATGATCAGCACCGATTGAATGCCCGCCGACAGCGCCAGCGTGAACAGCATCAAGCGCGGCTTGGCCGCAATCGCGCCAAAGGCATCCGCGAGCCGAAAGGCCAGATCGCGCGCCGGCAATTGCGGGAATTTCAACCAAACCGCCCGTGCCACACGTGGGAACACGAACAAGGCCGCAATCGCACCGCCAAACACCAGCCCCGCCACCGTCAGAACCAATGCGCCACTGGCCCCATGTCCTTGCATCAGCAAAAAGCCGGTCAGGCACAGGCAGGCAAGTCCCGCCATATCGATCAGCCGATCCCCGATTGCCGCCGCCGCCACCTTCGGCCCATCGCGCAAAGACACATGCGCCACGGCCGCACGCACCGCGTCCCCCCCCGCCGCACCGGGCAGGCACAGGTTTGCCACCAACCCCGCGAAATGCGCCCGAAGCGCTGCAACAAAGGGAATGGCGCGGTCCATCAGCAGCCACCATTTCGAAGCCGCCGCGACATGGCACGCCATGAACGCCGCCAAAACCCCGAGGAAGAGCGGCAGCGTCAGCCGCGAAAAGCCTTCAAAAATCGCCTCGCGCGGCAAGAACCAGAAGATCAACGCCAAAGCGATGCCAGAGCCCAAAGCCCGGACCCCCCATTTTTTCATCGCTTTACCGCTCACAGCCATATCAAGGACGCAGATGCAGGCGAGAAATCATGTCAGCGATCAGCCCCAAGGACCAGATGAGCAGGGCCGAAAGGAAGGCAAAGATCGTCGTCTCTGACAGGTCATCCATCCAGATATCATAAACGAACTTGACCGCGCCCAGCGCCATTAACCCCAGACCCAGCGGAATGAACACCCGCAAAGGGTTGAACAAAACCGTCATCCGCAAAACAAGGATGATGAAGTTGATGAAATCGACCGGGCGGATCTTGGACTTGCCCACGCGCTTGCCATAGTCGATCGGCGTATAGATCATCCGCTTGCCGTTGCACGACATGCACAGCGTGATGGTCGTCGTGAAGGAAAACTTTTGCGGCAACAGCGGGATAAACGGCACCAGTTCTGACTTGCGAAACACCCTGAGGCCAGAGTTGAGGTCATTCAACTTTCGCTCGGCCAAGAAGGACGCGAAAGTGTTGAGCACCCATTTCGCCGGTTTTCTGACCCAAGGCACGTTTTTCATCCCCGCGCCGCGGTCTCCCACAACCATATCTTGGTTGCGGCACTTGAGCAGCATGTCGGGCAGATAATGCGCGGGGTAAGTGCCATCGGCATCAATAATCGCCACATATTCATATTGCGCGTGCTTGATCCCGCGCTTGAGCGAAGCGCCATATCCGGTATTGACCTGATTGCTATCGACAATCGCGCCGGTTTCGCGCGCAATCTCAAGCGTCCGGTCGCTTGACCCGTCATCAACGACGATCACCTCATAAGGCACACCGGTTGTATCCATCTCGCGGCGGACATCGTCGATAATCTGGCGTACCGCGCCTTCTTCATTGTAGGCTGGGATCACAACCGATAATGACAGCCCGTCAAATTCGGTTTTGACCGATTTGGCGGTTTTGGCTTTGGCTTTGGTCGCAGTGACAGTCATAACATCCGTTCCTTTTCAAAGTCCGTTCCTGGGCTTTTTCGTCCAGCGCCTAAGGCACGTGAAGACGGTTCCGCACGCCAAGGACATGGTATTCAAACAAGCACCAAGCAAAGCTGCCCGCTGAATAGACATAGTAGATCTGGTGATACAGCATGGCGGCCAGCGCGCGCAAAATCCCCAGATTGGTGATAAAAAAACGCAACAGTCGTATATTTGCGACCATGACAGAGGCAAGAAGGCCAAGTGTCAGCGGCCAAAGTCCCGGCGCGATGATCAGCGCCAGAACCGACAGAATGAAACATCCGGCAAGGACGGCGCGCAAACGCTCTGCATGGCTGGTGTTAAGATCATCGCTCAGCCCCTCGCGCGCGATGATCAGGCGCGACCAAGGCAAGGCGCGACGAAAGATATCGGTGAAGATCGCGTTGCGGATGGTCCAGACCTTCAGATGCTTG
Organism: Albidovulum sp.; assembly: GCA_049680345.1. Taxonomy (GTDB): domain Bacteria; phylum Pseudomonadota; class Alphaproteobacteria; order Rhodobacterales; family Rhodobacteraceae; genus TMP-24. Next base: position 3,388 of record JBAUHP010000286.1, read on the forward strand.
CTCAGCAGCGTCGGGTCCACGACGATAGAGCCGCCTGCCGCGTGAATGCGGTAGCCAAGTTCGATATCCTCGATGGAAGGCACGCGGTAGGTCGCCACGTCAAAGCCGCCGATCTTGCGAAACATATCGGCCCGCACCGCCCCGCAGCCCGCCCAAAAGGTCTTGGCCTCGCGGCGGGCGATCTGGTGGTAATAGCTGTGCATCAGGTTCTTGTAGCGCGAAAACCACGATGCCCCGGCGGGCGTCGTATCGTAAGATCCAAAAACCGCCGCCACCGAAGGATCGGCGAATTGCGCGGCGATTTTGACCGCTCCGTCATCCCAGGCAATCACATCACTGTCCACGAACCACAGCACCTCGCCCATGGCCACTTCGGCGGCCAGATTGCGCGCAACACCCGGCCCGCCATTTTGCGGCGTCACCAAGACCCGCGCGCCCATTTCCTTGGCCACTTTGGCCGTGGCATCGGGTGATTGATCATCGACCACAATCACCTCATCCACCTCGCCGCGCGCCTGCATCGCCATCAAGGGGGCCAACACCTTGGGCAATAGCTTCTCGGCACGAAAGGCCGGCACAATAACCGAGATCGTCACCCTCTTTTGCGCGTTCATGACCGCCCCCCAAACTTCGAAAGCCGCCCGGCCTGCATTGCCCAAAAAAGCATGAATGTCGCGGTAAAAGGCAAAAGCCAGATCATCCGCGCCCCGTACCGCGTGGCGGGCTGCGAGATGCCGCCGCAGACCAATGCATTGGCCAAAATGCCCAAGATAATCATCACCGCAAAGGCCTTTACCCGCGCAGGCACGCGGCCCGGCAGCACCAAAAGCACCACGATCACCGCCAAGGCGACCATGTAAAGGAGGCGCTGGAATTGCATCAATGGCGCAAACCAGCCGCCGGTTTCCACCAGCCGCCCATGGGTCAGTTGCCCGCTCAAAACCCCGGTGACACGGGCATTGCTTTGCTCAACCTTATCAGACGGCAAAGTCATATCAATACTGGTCATTGATGCCTGAATGATCGTGTTGTTCAAGAACGCCAGACTTGTCGCCACCGGCATATCCATCAAGACGTCCAGAAAAAACCCGACCTGCGCATCGGCAACGCTAATTTGGTTTTCCTCGGTCATCAGCCTGAAAGACCCAAGGTCCTTTGATGTTTCAAAGACGATATGCGTGGCCGTCAATCGCCACGGATTGTCCGACC
>JBAUHP010000287.1:0-4171 GCA_049680345.1 Albidovulum sp.
TCTTCGCGCCAGATGATATCACCGTCGGGCGCCAAGGAACGTTCCTCGGACACAACCAATGACCGTGGTGCTAAGACCCGCACATCCGTTACCCGCCAGCCCTTCGACATCTGCGACGATACCGGTGCATCATAATGGGTGCGAAAGGTGTTAACCCCCACACATCCAGAAACCAGCATCGCCAAAGCAAGGCTGGCCCCAAAGGCAACTTTGCGCATACTCATCATCACACTCCTATCGGCACTCTGTGGCAAGACAAAGGGCGCCCAACCGACTGAACAATTAACACCCATTCACAGGTTCGTACCGCAACCATGTCTTTATCGTAGTTCTCGAAACAAAAGCTTTCGAAAAACGCGATTATCGTTACAAAGTGGTGAAATTGTATCAAATTGGTGTCAAATTCCGGCATCACAGAATTAAAAGAACAGCGACGCCCCATCCCAAATCCTTGACGGATTTGAATACGCGCTGGCCTATGCCATGGTGACCCAAATTTGCGACCATGGAAGGATAGTCACCTGATGCACCGCTCTCTTACTGCGATCTTGTCGGTCATTGCGCTGATTGTAACGATCACCCATGCTCAGGCCGAACCATATCCCGCTTACAACGATCTCTTTGTCAACGATCTGGCCGGTGTGCTTGACCCCGATGTCAGCCGCCGCTTGCGTGATCAGCTAGAAGCGCTGAAATCCGATACAGGGGTTGAGATGACGGTGCTGACCATTGCCAGCCGCAACAATTTCGACCACAGCCCCTCGATCGAACATTTCGCGACCGGGTTATTCAACAATTGGGCAATCGGCAACGCCCAGGCAAACACCGGAATATTGGTGCTGGTGGCGGTAGAGGATCGCGAAATGCGGCTGGAACTCGGGGCCGGCTACAACCAAGGTTATGATGTCTTGGCGCAAGAAATCATGGATCGCTGGTTCTTGCCCGAGTTTCGGCGCGACGATTACAGTGCCGGAATTGAGGCCGGGGTTGAGCAAACCATCACCCGCATCGCCCGCCGCAACGCCACCGGGCAATTGGCAGAGCCGTTGCCGCAGATCCAAGAACCATGGTTCGACCGGATCATTCCCTGGGCATTCGGGGCAATTGCGGCGGGTATCGTCGGCATAGGTCTTTTCGGGCGCAAGATCAGTGATTGGGGCTACCGGTTCCGCAGCTGCCCCAATTGCGGCAAGACCGGCCTGCATAGCCACCGCATCAGGCCAGATGAAATCGGCGGCACGGGGCATCATATGATCACCTGTCAGCACTGCAAATATCGCGATGACCGGCCTTGGCGCCCCTCAGCGCCCAACCGCAAAGGCGGGGGCGGCGGATCATTCGGCGGTGGCCGATCCTCTGGTGGTGGGGCCAGCGGGCGATGGTGACCAAAGGATCGACCGGGGCGGAAAGGCTGTTCTCGCCCCGGTAACGTTCCAGAGTTTACGTCAGAAACGGAAACCGACGTTGAGGGCTGCGGTGGTCGCGCGAATGTCGGTGCCGGTGTTGTTGAAGTCATCAAAGCGGTTGGTCAGCAGCTCGCCACCGACGGTCCATTGGTCGGTAAGCGCATAGTCAGCGCCAATCCCGCCAAACCAGCCATTGTCATGTCCGCTGACACCACCAATATCGGCAGATGCGCGCGCGGGCCCGGCTGTTGCGTAAACCAAGGTGCGGCCCAAATCGGCGCCCACACGGAATTTCAGCCTGGCAATGTCGTTAAGCTGATCGGTCCCGGCGCCAAGGTCGATGTCCGTCTCGGTCCAGTCCAGGCCGACGCCTGCTACCCAGGATCCAAAGTCGTAGTCATATCCACCGCCAAGCCCATAGGTGATACCATCGCCGCCATTGGCGCCTGCATCAACATCGCCGTAACCAAGGTTGCCGCCGATCCAACCGCCCGTCCAGTCAGCGCCACCGCGCTGCACAACAGGCACGGGCGCAGCGACAGGCGCCTCTACCACTGGCGTCGTGATGCCGCCCGCCAGCGCCGGGATAGCCATCCCTGCGACCAACGCGGATGCCAACCCCAATCTCATCGCGGGCTTGATACGTAGTTTCATCTCAACTCTCCTTACTGCCTCGACCGGAAACCTTCGGGGAGGCGCTGCCACTTGCCGGCGTCACGGCATTGTTGCAAGCGGCCCCCGTGGCCAGCCTTCCACAGAACTAGGCCATTTTTTAGCAAACCCAAGAGGCCGCACGGGGATGTGAAAGCGCGTGAACGAAGACCCGCCTAGTCTCGGCCATAACTGGCCCATGAACCACGCGGATTGTTGCTGATGGCGCGCCTTTTGGGCTGTCAATTGCCGTTCAGACCGGTGTCGTGAAGCCATTGCACTACGGAACTGACTGCGCCAACCTGCAAACAGGCGCTGTGCAACAAAGATGCCCAAACCGGTTTTAGGATCATGGCCATGAACGAACAGACAATTACCGACTATTCCGCGCTTATCGATGCCGAGACCTGGGCATTCATTCGCCAAAGTGAAAGCTGGTATCCACCCGAAACCGCAAATTATTCTATCGAAAAACAGCGCGAAATTTATGATGCCTTATGCTTGGCATTTCATCGCGGCCATCCCCATGGGGTCGTGACACAGGATGTCGCCTTTGGCCATGTGCCTTGCCGCAAATACGAATTTGGCACATCACCGATCACCGTGATCTATTTTCACGGCGGCGGCTTCGTTGTCGGTGGATTGAACAGCCATGATGACATCTGCGCCGAGATTTGCGCCGCAACCGGTTACCGGGTGATCTCGGTCGATTACCGCCTTGCGCCCGAATATCCTCATCCCGCCGCATTCGAAGATGCGTTAGCCGCGACTCAGGCGATTGCCTTGGCATTTGGCAGCCCGCTGATCTTGGTCGGGGATAGCGCAGGCGGGAATCTGGCCGCCGCAGTCAGCGGTCACAGCCGCACCAAGGCGCGGCCAATCATAGGTCAGGCGCTTGTTTATCCTGGCCTTAGGAGTGATCTCAGTAAAGGCAGCTACATCAAGCACGCCCATGCACCGATGTTGACTCTGGCCGATATGGAGTTTTATTCCCGCATCCGCTTTCCCGGCGGCATCGCGCCAATATCCGATGCCACGGCATCACCTCTGGTTGATAGTGATTTTACACGCCTGCCACCCACACTGGTAATTTCAGCCCAATGTGATCCGGTCTGCGATGATGGGCGCCATTATTGCGCGGCCATTCAAGCGGCGGGAGGGTTGGCACATTTTCACGAGGAGAAAGGCTTGGTCCATGGCTATCTTCGCGCCCGGGGTTCGGTGAAGCGGGCCATGGAGAGCTTTGCGCGGTTGACCCAAGGCATTTCCGCTCTCGGTCGCCGCGAATTCCCCTGGCGCGTCACACTTTAGCGAACCCGCCAGCCGCCACAAATTTTCGTGCGAAAATTTACCGATTTTTCGCACGAAAAATCGCGATTGCTCAGTTCCCCGCACTTTCCATTTTGCGGTTCTTGATAACATCTTCCAACCAGCCCAAACGCAGTTCTGGCACTGATGACAACAAAAGGTCGGTATAGTCATCGAATGGCGGGTTCAGCACATCGGACTTGGTTCCATATCTGACCACCTCGCCACGGTACATAACCGCAATGCTGTCGGCGATCGCCTTCACCGTCGCCAGATCATGGGTGATGAACAGATAGGCCACATTTTCTTGCGCCTGCAAATCCAACAGCAGCTTCAAGATACCCTCAGCTACCAGCGGATCAAGTGCCGACGTCACCTCATCGCAGATGATCAGCTTGGGCTTGGCCGCAAGTGCGCGGGCAATACAGACCCTTTGTTTCTGGCCACCGGAAAGTTCAGCCGGATAACGGTCGGCAAAGCCCTTGCCCATTTCGATCTGGTCAAGAAGCTCTTGCACCCGCGCATCACGCGCGCGGCCTTTCAGGCCGAAGTAGAATTCCAATGGCCGCCCGATAATGGTGGCGATGGTCTGACGCGGGTTCATCGCCACATCCGCCATCTGATAGATCATCTGCAATTCGCGCAGATCATCCTTGCTGCGCCCGCTCAGCCCCGCCGACAACTCGCGCCCGTCGAATATCATCTTGCCACGAGACGGCGGCAAAAGCCCGGTGATTGCCCGCGCAAGTGTCGATTTACCCGACCCGCTTTCGCCCACGACCGCCAAAGTATGCCCTGGTTCAAGC
>JBAUHP010000288.1:0-10404 GCA_049680345.1 Albidovulum sp.
AGTCCGGGGGTAACCTTGCCGAAATTCTTGACGGCCTTGCCAAGGTTATCCGCGCCCGCTTCCGGCTGTTTCGCCGGGTGCGCGCCATCACCGCCGAGGCGAAGTGGTCAGGCATGTTCCTGTCGGCATTCCCGGTGCTGGTCTTGATCGTCATCCAACTTACGAAACCCGATTATTTCGATTCGGTGAAAGACACGCCTGCCTTCGTTCCGGCAGCCCTGATTGTCGCCACCTTCCTTATAGTCAACGTGATTTTCATGAAAATCATGGTCAACATCAAGGTCTGAGGAGGGCATTATATCATGGGCGCACTGAATGAATTCCTGATCACCAAATTCGGGCCGCTTGGTCCCTTGGCCGCTGTCGGCTTCGTGGGATTGCTGTTGATCATGGCGGTCCTTCCGACATTGCTCAAAAAGCGCGTCGATCCGCTTAGCAAATTCCGTGACGCAACCCGCAGCCCCGGCGGTGCATCGCAAGCATCTGCAGGCGCTACGAAAAAGGCGCTACGCCACTCGAAGGGCACCGACAAGCTCGACAAATTCGCGACCTTCCTGGAACCGAAAACCGAAGCCGAGATGGGCACGGCGCGCCTCAACATGACCCGCGCCGGTTATCGCGGCAAACATGCCGTGCGCACCTTTCATGCCATCCAGTTCACCTTGGGGCTGCTCTTTTTGATCATCGGTGTGATCTACGCCATCGTCGCTTCGGCCACCGGTGAAATTTCCACAACCAAGCTGATCCTCGCCGTGCTCTTGCCGGGTGGGTTTGGGTATTATTTGCCCAAATACTGGGTCCAGCGCCGGATAGAGTCGCGCCAGGCCGAAATTCAAGACGGCTTCCCCGATGCGCTTGACATGATGCTGGTCTGTGTCGAAGCGGGCCAATCGCTTGACCAAAGCATCATCCGCGTCGCCAAGGAACTGGGCGCAGGTTACCCGGCCTTGGGTGAAGAGTTTGAACTGATCTCGCAAGAGGTGAAGGCAGGTAAGGACAAGCCCACGGTTTTGCGCGGCTTTGCCGAACGCACCGATGTGGCGGATGTCGCCTCTTTCGTCACGGTCATGATCCAATCACAAAGCTTCGGTACCTCGATCGCCGATGCCTTGCGGATCTATGCCGCCGAGATGCGTGACAAGCGGATCATGCGGGCCGAAGAGAAGGCCAACAAATTGCCGACCAAAATCACCCTTGGCACAATGATGTTTACCGTGCCGCCGCTGTTGATGATCCTTGTAGGGCCGTCAGTCTACAGTATGCTAGAGATGTTCGCTAACTTCAAAATGTAGGGTAATGAAACACAGCTCTAGCGGTTTTCTGGCCAGCTTAATCATTCTGACCGCCTGTCAACCGACAGGCGGCTTTTTGCCGTCAAAGGGCCAAAGCCCCTTCGCCCCGACCGGCGTCGCGCGGGGCGAGGCATCGGTTGACGGGCTGGTTGTCGGCCACCGCTTGATGGCGGCTGGTGAATATGAACTTGCTCTCAAGGCCTATCTGCGCGCCGCAGGCCAGTATGGCGCAACCGTCGATGTTTATTCAGCACTTGGTTCGGCCAATCTGCATCTGGGCCGCCTTGGCCAGGCCGAAAGACTGCTGCGTCAGGCCATCGAGATCGACGAAACCTTCGTGCCCGCCTGGAACAACCTTGGCGTCGTGTTGATGGAACAAGGCAAGGCCGGCGAGGCCAGCCGGGTCTTTAAAACCGCCTTCGCGCTCGACAGTGGCCAATCGGACGAGATTCGCAAGAATTTGCGTCTGGCGCTCGCAAAACTTGACAACCCGACATATGATGTGGCCGAGGAAAGCAAGTTTTCATTGGTGAGACGCGGGCAAGGCGAGTACCTTCTGCTCACCGATTATTGAGGCAAGCAGCAAAGGACGCAGAAAATGCGCCACCCTATCGTGACAACGCTCTGCATTGCGGGGGCATTGGTGTTATCCGCCTGTGTCCGCGATGAGGGCAAAGAGGCCGCCAAGGCTTTGAAAAGCCTTAATGTAATCGACGAATCCAATCTCAACGAACTGATGCTGACATCAGGTGACCCGAATGAGGCGGTGGCCTTCTTTGCCAAGACCTCGGCCGAAAACCCCGGACGCATTGATCTTAAGCGCGGCTTGGCCAAATCACTGGTCCGGGCGAACAAACCGCTTGAGGCCGCGAATGTTTGGCGGGAAGTTGCCTATGGCCCCGACGGCAGCAACAACGACCGCATCGGTCTGGCCGATGCGCTGATCCGCTCGAACGAATGGAAAAAGGCCGAAGCCGAACTTAATCTGATCCCGCCGACCTTCGAAACCTTTGAACGCTACCGGCTGGAAGCGATGGTGGCCGATTCCAACAAGAACTGGAAAAAGGCCGACAGCTTCTATGAAACCGCCTTTGGCCTGACCACCAAGCCCTCTGGCGTCTTGAACAACTGGGGCTACTCCAAACTGACCCGTGGCGACTATTCCGCCGCTGAAAAGCTTTTTGGCCAAGCGCTCACCTACGAATCAAGCACTTTCACCACCAAGAACAATCTGGTTCTGGCCCGGGCCGCCCAACGCAAATACAGTATGCCGAACGTGCCCATGACCCAGACCGAGCGCGCCCAACTGCTTTACACCGCCGCCCTGACGGCGGTCAAACAAGGCGATGTCTCGACCGGCAAGGGCTTGCTGCAAGAGGCAATCGACACCCATCCGCAGCATTTCGAGGAAGCCGCCCGTGCGCTTGAAACGCTTGATAGCATCGTAAGCAAGGGATAATTCAATGCTGCAACTGCCCGACATGGTGGCCTATATGGTCCTTTTGGTCGCCGTCTTGCCAATCTGTGCCTGGGTCTGCTGGTCAGACCTCAAGACCATGAAAATTCCCAACAAGGCCGTGGTTGCCACAGTTGTGGTGTTTGCCGTGGTGGGTTTCTCGGTCATGCGGACAGAGGTCTGGGCATGGCGCTGGCTGCATCTGGTTGTGGTGCTGGTCATTGGCTTTGTGCTGAACGCCGTAGCCGGGGTTGGCGCGGGCGATGCGAAATTCGCCGCCGCCGCCGCACCGTTCTTTGCCTATCAGCACCTGCCGCTGGTCTTGCCGCTGTTTGCCGCCTTCTTGTTGGGGGCCTTTTTCGGCCACCGGATCTTGCGCGCCATCCCGGCGGTGCGCAACATGACACCCGATTGGGTGTCATGGAAACGCAAGGATTTCCCAATGGGGCTGGCGCTGGCAGGCACATTGGTCGCCTATCTGGCCTTGATGACCTATGGCGCTTCGCTGCCAGCAAGCTGAGCCGTCAGGCGTCCAAACCGGGGGGCGGGTTCAGCCCGCCTTTTCCGCCTTGATCAAGATATAGGTCGGTGTGCGGCGCTCTTCGCGCAAGCTATAGCCGCCCTCTTCAAGCGATGTGATCATCCCCCCCCGCACCTTGGCAGAAGTCGGGCAAAGCGGGATGACCACATAATCGGCATTCTCCATCCCCGACAGCCCGCCGTAATACCAAGGCGCCGCCCCCCGGACCGGTTCAAAATCACCATATAGCCACAGGCCCGAGATCAGATCCGCCACCAAAAGCCGCTTGCCGGCGTAGCCCGAAGCCTCCAGATCGCGGGCCATCTCTTCGAAACTGGCAATAGGGCCGGATTGCTGTTCGCAATAGGCCAATTCCTCACCATTCAATAAGACCGGCTTATCCTCGCGCTGACTGATTTCGCGGAAATCTTCATAGGGGCTGCCCGGACCGTCGCTCTGACGAAGCTCCAACACCCCGTAGATGCGGATCGCACCGGTCAATATATCCTGGTGCTGCGGCAAGCCCGACAGCAGCGGCACCATCTTTTCCTCGGTCGCGAACAGATGCCGGAACGGGCTATAGGCAAGGTTCATCGCCGACGGAAAACCAAAGGCCATGGCCAGAACCGCGCAAATCATCAGCCCCTGACGCAGATCCCAGCCAAAGCTGTTGACCATGCCCGCCGCGGGCCGCAGCACAAAGGCAAAAAGTGCCAGCATCAGCAACCATTGCGGGTCATTGCCGAAATTCTGAAAGACGATGTAAAAGAACCCCGGCATAAACACCAACAGCAACAAGCCCTCGGTCATCCGCCCGGCTTGCCGCAAGAAGATCACCGAGGCCAGGATCGTCAGGCTTGCCCCCATATAGGCAGGCGCACCCGCAACCCCGGCCAAAGGCGCGCCGGGCTGGGGGCGCACATCAGACCCCGCCACCGTCAGCATATCGCCCAGATAGGCCAGCCAGAACCCCATGCCCGCCAGCGCGGTCACAAGGCCCGCAACCACAAGCCCGGCCACAGCCGCCGCACCAAACGCCCCCCACCAGCGCCGCACCAGAAGGCCGATCAAGATGCCCGGCGCCAATGCCGCGAAATAGGTGGCCTTGATCAGCAAAAGTGCAGCCATCCCCAAACCGATGATCACCCCATCCAGCGTGGCACTTACCTGCCCCTCACGCGGGGCAAGCATCACCAGCGGCACCACAATATAGGCAATCGCCCAGGCCCAGCGGTTATAATGCATAGAGATGGATACGGCAGGCTCTGCCTCGCCGTGAACCAGCGCCAGGCACAGCACCATTACGAAAAATGCATAGGCCATCCCGGCCATGCCCGCGATCCGGCTATTCACCACCCGCAGCACCGCAGGCAACAAGACCAGCGCCACAAGGATCTGCGCATAAAAGAACGCATGCCCAAGGCCCGCACCGATTTTGACAAACCACATGATCGGGGCCGCCGCCAGAACCCCGATCGGGGTCATGAAATCCAGATGCGGCCATTCGCCCCGCGCCATGCGAATGACGATCTCGGCCATATGCAGCGTGTCGCCTTCATGCTTGCCAAGGTAATAGGCGCCCTTCACCAAAGGTGCCCCGCCCCAAATCGCAATCATCGCCAGCATAAGCGCGGCCGCTTGCCACGCGTAAGATTTCTGCATGCCTCAATTCCCTGCCTGATATTCCATTTTTTAGCCACATTAACCCGGCAACTTCAGCAATGAAAACGTAAATGCGCAGGGATTGTTTAGCTGCGTGGGCTTAGCGAAGCCTTCTACGAAGGAAATTGGTCAATCATGGGGCTAAAACAGTGAATATTCAGATCGCAAATGTCTTGGCACCGACGTCGCCGCGGACGCTGGCTGAAACTGGTCTGAGCGTGGTGATGATGCGCGACATCTTCATCAAGACCATGTTTCGTATGAATCTTGAACTGGTCACCGACCTGTCGCGGATCATTGCCTTGTCGGTTCAGGCCACGCAAGAACTGGTTGATCTGTGCCGCACCCAGCGTCTGGTTGAGGCAACCGGTACCTTGCACGCCAACTCCGGCGGTGAAATGGGCTACCGGCTGACCGATTCGGGTAAGGCCCGCGCCCTTGATGCGCTTGCCCAGTCTGAATATTTCGGCTCTATGCCCGTCCCGCTGGAGGTTTACCGCGAACAGGTCAAGCGTCAGTCGATCCGCAACATCCACATGTCGCGCGCCCAGCTGACCGGGGCCATGGGCCATCTGATCTTGCCCGACGCCTTGATTGATCACCTCGGGCCCGCAGTTGGTTCGGGCCGCTCGATCTTGATGTATGGTCCGCCGGGCAACGGCAAATCCTCCATCTCGAACGGTATCCGCGACGCGCTTGGCGACAAGATCTATGTGCCGCGCTCGATCGAATATTCCGGTCAGGTCATCACCGTCTATGATCCGATCGTGCATTCCGCCGCCGAAGCCTCGGTCGACGACCCCAATTCATTGCGCCGCAACTCAAACCGTTTCGACAACCGCTATGTCTTGTGCGAACGCCCGACGGTGATCACCGGTGGTGAATTGTCGCTGGAAATGCTGGATCTGACCTATAACCCAACGGCGCGGACCTACACCGCCCCCTTGCAGCTTAAGGCCACCGGCGGCGTTTTCATCGTGGATGACCTTGGCCGTCAGGCCGAACCGCCGCAAAAACTGGTCAACCGCTGGATCGTGCCATTGGAAGAATCCAAGGATATCCTTGCCTTGCAATCAGGCGAGAAATTCGAAGTGCCCTTCGACACGCTGGTGATCTTTTCCACCAACTTCCATCCTAATGACATCTTCGACAAAGCCGCCCTTCGCCGGATCTTCTTCAAGATCAAGATCGACGGCCCAAATCAGGAAGACTTCCTCAAGATCTTCGCCATGGTGGCCAAGAAGAAGAAGATGCCGCTGGACGAAACCACATTGCTGCATCTCTTGAAGGTCAAATATCCGACCATCGAGAATATTTACGCCAATTATCAGCCGGTCTTCTTGATCGATCAGATGATGGCGATCTGCGATTTCGAAGGTATTCCCTATCAGATGAGCCCCGATCTTGTTGACCGTGCCTGGGACAACATGTTCGTTAAAGAAGAGATTATTGTCCATTGACCTCTTCATTTGGAATTGCCGGCTCTAACCCCGCCGCCCCGGCTTTCTTGACCCGGCTGCGCGCGGCCGAAATGGATCTGCGCGTCCTTGGCCCCTATCTGGGCGCAGACGACGGGCAAGACGATTACACCGGTTTGCGCACGCTTTTGCTTATACCGCGCGACATCATGGAAAGCGAAGCGCTGCTCTTTGAAGAGGCGGCCTTCGCCCGCAACGCGCCCGACCTTGAACTTATCGTGATATCGGCAACCCTGTCGCCGCGCTATGTGCGGGCCTTGCGGGCGCGCATTTCACATAAGATCGCCTTGATTGACGCGCCATTCGTCGGCAACCTGCGCCTGATCGAAACCGAAAAACCCTCTTTCCTTCTGGGCGGAGAGGCCAAGGCAATCGCCAAAATGCAGCCGGTCTTTGACATCTTGGGTCATTCCAGCGCGGTCATGGGCCAGTTTGGCACGGCAATGGCGGCAAAAGCCCTGCAAGATTGCCTCGCCGCCGCGTCCTCGGCCATGTCGCGCAGCGCCAGCGATTGGGCCGAAGCGCAAGGCATTGAAGAGGCGAAGCTGGTGGAACTGCTGCAAGCGACATTTGGCAAGAACATGCCGTGTTCGCGCGACCCTGCCAGCCTGGTCACCAAGGCCCTTCCCGGTGACAACGCCGGTGCGGTTCTGGTTCAACATGTCGAGGCCGCCCTTGATACAGCGCTTGCCGGGGTCCACCTGAACCCGCCGCGCAATTTCGATCAGGCCCTTGCCACCATCAAGTCGCGCTTGCTGCACTAAATTCGGCCCCACCTTCCACTGCACCAACTTCCCTACGCCCCCCGCTTCTTCTAAGCTTGGGCGCATGGACGCGCTGCCCCCCCTGTTTGATCACTGGTTTGCCACGCGCGGCTGGCAGGTGCATCCGCATCAGATGGCCCTGCTTGCGCAGCGCGAAAAGCCTGCGGTCATGCTTTTGGCCCCCACCGGCGGCGGCAAAACCCTTGCCGGTTTCTTGCCCAGCCTGATTGAACTGGCGGCTGGCGCGCACCGTGGTCTGCACACGCTCTATATCTCACCGCTCAAGGCTCTGGCCGCCGATATCCGCCGCAACCTCAATGTGCCGATCAGCGAAATGTCCCTGCCGATCCGGGTTGAGGATCGCACCGGCGACACCTCTTACACCCGCCGCCGCGCCCAGCGGGCGGACCCGCCGCATATCTTGCTGACCACCCCCGAAAGCCTTGCCCTCTTGCTCAGCTATCCCGATGCCCCGCATATTTTCGCAGGCCTTTCGCGGGTGATTGTCGATGAAATTCACGCCCTTGCAGAATCCAAACGCGGCGATCAACTGATGCTGTGCCTCTCACGACTGCAAGCGCTTTGCCCCAGGCTGCGCCGCGTCGGCCTCTCGGCCACCGTCGAAGACCCCGCCGCCATCGCCCGCTATCTGGCCCAAAACCCCAAGCCCTGCGCCCTGATCAAGGCCGACCCCGGCCCCGACCCCGACATCTCCATGCTGGAAACCGAAACCCCGCCGCCATGGTCCGGCGGCGGCGGGCGCTATGCCATCCCCGCGATACTGCAAGAGGTCAAACGCCACCGCACCACGCTGATTTTCCACAACACCCGCGCCCAGGCAGAGCTGTTTTTCCGCGACCTGTGGCTGGCCAATGACGATGCCCTGCCCATTGGCATTCACCACGGATCACTGGCCCGCGCGGCCCGCGAAAAGGTCGAAGCGGCCATGGTCGCAGGCCAGCTGCGCGCCATCGTTTGCACCGGATCGCTTGATCTGGGCATCGACTGGGGCGATGTCGATCTGGTCATTCAGGTCGGCGCACCCAAGAATGTCAAACGTCTGGTCCAGCGCATTGGCCGCGCCAACCACCGCTATGATGCGCCGTCCAAGGCCTTGCTCTTGCCCGCCAACCGCTGGGAAGTGGTCGAATGCCAAGCCGCACTTGACGCCGCCCGCGCCCATGATCTTGACGGCACGCCGCGCGGCCCCGGCCCCCGCGATGTGCTGTGCCAGCATATCATGATCACCGCTTGCGCCGCCCCGTTCGACGCCACTAACCTCTTTGCCGAGGTCACCAGCGCCGGTCCCTACAGCGCCCTCACCCGCGCCGATTTCGACGCCTGCCTCGATTTTTGCGCCACCGGGGGCTATGCGCTCAAGGCCTATGACAAATGGCAACGACTGATGCTGCGGGATGGGCTTTGGGGCCTGCGCGATCCGCGTTCGGCCCAGATGATCCGCATGAACATCGGCACCATCACCGATACCGAAACCCTCAAAGTCCGGCTCAAATCCCGCTATGGCGGTGCGGCTTTGGGCGAGGTGGAAGAGGCCTTCGCCTCCACCCTCACCCCCGGCGACACATTCTTGATCGGCGGCGAGGTCGTACGCTACGAAGGCTTGCGCGAACTGACGGTCGAAGTCTCGCGCACGCCCGGCCGCAAGCCCCGTGTCGCGGTCTTTTCCGGCTCCAAATTCTCCACCTCGACCGAGCTTTGCCAAAGGATGCTGGGGATCTTGGCACAAGACAGCTGGCCCGACCTGCCCGCCCATACCGCCAAATGGCTGGCCCTGCAGCGCGAGGTTTCTTGCCTGCCGCGCCAAGATCACCTTTTGGCCGAAAGCTTTCCTTCCGAGGGGCATGAACATCTGTGCCTTTACGGCTTTGCGGGCCGCAACGCCCAGCAAACCCTGGGGCTGTTGCTGACCAAACGGATGGAGGAAGAGGGCCTGCACCCCTTGGGCTTTGTCGCCACCGATTATGCCACGCTGATCTGGGGGCTGGATGCGGTCACCGACCTTGCCCCGCTCTTGGATCTGGACCGCCTGCGCGCGGGCCTTGAAGACTGGCTTGCGGGCAATGCGGTGATGAAGCGCAGCTTTCGCAACGTGGCCCTTGTCGCCGGGCTGATCGAGCGCAACCACCCCGGCAAGCGCAAATCCGGGCGGCAGGCAACCTTTTCGACCGATATCCTTTACGACACCTTACGCCGCTATGACCCCGATCATCTGATGCTGCGCGTCACCCGCGAAGAAGCCATGCTTGGCCTGGTCGATTTCGCCCGCATCGAAGCAATGCTGACCCGCACCGGCCCAAGGATCACCCTCAACCGCCTTGCCCGCGTCACCCCCTTTGCCGCACCCCTGTTCTTGGAGATTGGCAAGGTCCCGGTCGTGGGGGCCGCCCGCGAACGCCTGCTCGATGAGGCGGCCGAGCGGCTGATGGCCGAGGCCGGGGCGGGGGCATAGCGAATGACCGCATATGAGTTCAGCTTTTGCGGCACCCGGCTTTCAGCCAGACCAAGTGGTGCGCTTTTCTGGCCTGAAAAAGACCTTCTCGTCGTCTCAGACCTGCATCTCGGGCGCTCTGAACGCATTGCCCGGCTGGGCGGCGCGCTTTTGCCGCCCTATGAGGTGGAAGATACCCTGATGCGCCTTGATGCCGAAATTGCCGCCCAGTCGCCAAGACAGATCATCTGTCTGGGCGACAGTTTCGATGATCTGGCCGCAGCCCAATTGCCAGATTCCGCGCGGCTCTGGCTTGCGCGGATGATGGCCGGGCGGCGCTGGATCTGGATCACCGGCAATCACGACCCGGCCCCGGTGGGCCTGGGCGGCGAACATCAGAGCCGCTTTCAACTGGGCCCGCTGACCTTTCGCCATATCGCCCTCGCCGGGGCACAGGGCGAGGTTTCGGGCCATTACCACCCCAAATTACGGGTGGCAGGCCAGCGCCGGGCGTGTTTTTTGGTGGATGACAGCAAGGCAATAATGCCCGCATTCGGCACCTATACCGGCGGCATGGATGCCCAAAGCCCCGATCTCGCGGGGCTGTTCGGCCCCGGCGCCATGGCCATCCTCACCGGAAAAACCGCCCGCGCTCTGCCCTTTAAGCGGTAAGTCCCTTGGGTTCTGCGAGGCCGTTCGCTCTGCAGGTTGCGGTGAGGGTATTGGCGAGCAGGCAAGCGATGGTCATCGGGCCGACGCCGCCGGGGACCGGGGTGATTGCGC
>JBAUHP010000289.1:0-5985 GCA_049680345.1 Albidovulum sp.
TCGATTTTCGCACCCAAACAAACCCCAGGCTGCGGCCCTGCATTCGGCGGGGCCCGGGAAAGATATGGCCAAAACCGGCCGCAATTCAAACCGAGGAAAAAGAGATGTCCATAGCAAGTCCCCTTGAGCAACTCATGCTGGATCTGATCAATACCGAACGCGCCGCTGCAGGCGTGGCACCGCTGACTTTTGACGACAAGCTGAACGATTCCAGTGAAGCCCACAGCCAGTGGATGCTGAATGCCGATCAGTTTTCCCATACCGGTATGGGCGGATCGACTGCGCAAGAACGCATGGAGGCCGCAGGATTCAAGTTTGAAGGCAGCTGGCGTTCAGGTGAAAACATCGGGTTTCAAAGCGAACGTGGCGCGCCGGGTCTGGCCGATGACGTGCGCCAGATCCACGACAGTCTGATGAACAGCCCGGGCCACCGTGCAAATATCCTCAACCCCGATTTCAAAGAGATCGGCATCGGGATTGAGCAAGGCGATTTCACCCAAGGCGGGACGTTCGATTCCGTCATGGTCACGCAAAACTTTGCGCGCACCGATGCGGTTGACGACCCCGAAGCAGAACCGCCGGTGCCAACAACGCCCGATGTCGTCGCGGCCCCCGATACGCCCGTCAACCCCGATACGCCCGTCAACCCCGAAACCCCGGTTGAGCCCGAAACGCCCGCCGATCCGGATGTGGTGGCAGGCCCCGACACGGATGAACCCCAAACCGACCCGGAAGTCGTGGAGGGCCCGGATGCGGAAACCCCGGAAACCCCGGAAACACCGGTTGAGGTTGCCGAATGTGACGCCCCGGACGGCGAGGAGATGCCGGTCACCGAGGTGGGTATGGACTTGCCCGATGACGCGGCCGAAGACGACCAGCCCGACGCATCGGACGAGGACGATAGCAATGGTGAAGATGTCGTCGTCGATGCCTCTGCCGGTGAGGACGATGACGCAGAGGCTGAGGACGCAGAGGCTGAGGACGCAGAGGGTGATGAACCTGACGATGTCGTGGCGGCCGCTGAGACGGAAGACGACACCGATGCCGACACCGACACCGAAGATGCCGCCACCGAAGATGGTGATATGGCGGACCTCAATGACATGCCGGGCCTTGACGACCTGTTGCTGGCATGGGGATGCGGCAACAAGCGCCCGGGTGACGAGGAAGATGCGGGTCAGCAGGAAGCAGGCGCGCCGGACGATGCTGCCGGTCAGGGCCAGATTGCCAAAAACTACATCGATTTTGGCGGTTTCCGGATCTTCTTTGAGCCGCTTGATGGTGCGGGCGAAAAACCCGGGTCGGAGCCTTCGCGCTGGATGAGTGCCGAGGACCAGCAATTTGGCAGCCATTGCGGCGGCAATGATGTTGAGGCCACCAATGCCGGTGCGCTTGATTTTCAGGGCCTGCCTGATGATCTGAGCGAGTTTTTCGGCCAATGCGGTGGACAGCAGGACAACTGGCTGAACTTTGCCTGAACGACATCTCGAAGGCCGGTCATTGATCGGCCTTCGATGCTTGACCGCCCAATTGGGCTTATTTCGCGCCGATCATAGCCAAAGGAAGGGGCCACCCCCTTAGCCCGTCTTGGTCACCGCCGCGCGCCGGGTTTTCATGGCTTCATGCGCCTCAGGCGTGCCGTCATGAAAGGATCCGAACCACTTGTCCCAAGGCACCTCCAGATTACCGTAGTTCACCTCAAAATACCGATGATGCATCTGGTGGTGGAAGGTTCCAAGCGCCAGCCGGTTCTTGTCTTTGACCACCAGCCCCTCAAACCCGGTATGCGAGGTGGCGGCCGTCAGGGCCTGATGCTGCATGTGGAAAAGGATATGGACCGGATGGGCGGCAATCACCCAATGAATGAGCACGCCCGACAAGAACAACAGATGTTCAACCGGATGCATGGAAAAGCCCGACCACGGCCCGACATTGATATTACGGTGATGCAAAGCATGGGCCAACCGGTAAAGCGGCGGCCAGTGCAGCCAGCGATGTATCCAGTAGAAGTGAAAGGATATCCACAGCGGGGTGAGAAAAAACAGCGCCGCAAACCAGACCGGATTATCGGCCCATAGCAAGATCGGCGCATAGCCATTGGCCATGGCCCAAAACATCAGCACCTCATATCCCGTCCAAAAGGCGACACCGCTGCCCAGCGACCAAAACATGTTATCCGCCACCTGAGAGTTGAAGGTAAAGCTGCGCGCCTTGGCGGCAAGATCGCGCGGGTCGAATTTGAGGGTTTGGCCCTGCTTTTTCCAGCGGTGGAAATAAAGGTGCAGGCCCCCGGCGACGATCAGCAAAAGTATAAGATTGCGGATGTAAATTTCGGCGATCCAGCCAAAGGCAAGCACCCGGCTTTCTTCAAGCGGCGGTTGAAACCAGAACCACGAAACCATCGCCACACCAAGCAAAATGCTGTTTTCGGCAATGCTGAACCAACGGTCAGCCACCCATTTCAGCATCCGGCGCGGATCGGGGGGCCATGAAAAGAACGGCGATACTTTGATGGGCACCGGCGGGCGGTGGTGCCATTGGCGCGCGAAGCTGCTGGGGGCAGGGGGCGGCTTGGGGGTGTTTGGGTCTGATGGTTCCATGCGCAATGCCCTATAACAACAATCCGGCGGCTGCCTTGCCGCGTGCCAGCACCGTGCCGAAGGTTTCGGCGTCGATATTGGCGCCGCAGATCAGCAGGCAAATGCGTTTGCCCGCAAGTTTCGCGCGAAGTGGCCCAAGGGCTGCGGCCAATGCGGCCCCGGCGGCGGGTTCAACCGCCAGTTTCGCATCCTCTTGCAGCAACATGACCCCGGCGCAGATTGCATCATCGCTGACGGTCACCACCGCATCCACATAGCGCTGGCACATGGCAAAGCTGAAGGGCAGTGACATCGGCGGGGCCAGACTATCGGCAATGGTCTGCACGCTGGTCATCGTGACCGGGCGCCCTGCCGCCAGACTTTGCGACATCGAATTGGCGGTTTGGGGTTCGGCCCCGTAAACCTTGCAATAGGGGTTGATCGCCTTGACGGCGGCGGCCACGCCGCTGATCAGACCGCCGCCGCCGACGGCCACAACCACCGCCTCGACATCGGCAATATCGGCCATCAGTTCAAGCCCGACACCGGCAGCGCCCAAGGTGGTATGGAGCCCCTCAAACGGATGAATGAAGGTGCGGCCTTCGTCTTTCATCAGCCGCTCCGCCTCGGCAAAGGCCTCCGCTCCGGGCGGTTTCATCACGATCTGGGCGCCCTCGGCTTGCGCCAGTGCGACGCGGTAGGGATTGGCGGTGGATTGCATGACCACCTTGGCCGAAAGCCCCAGTTTGCGCGCCGCCCACGCCGCCGCAATCGCGTGGTTTCCGGCGCTGGCAGCCGTGATGCCGCGCGCGCGGTCTTGCGCGGGTATCGCCATGGCCACATTCAAAGCACCCCGCGCCTTGAAGGTGCCGGTGTGCTGAAAACATTCAAGCTTGAGGTCGATCCGCGCGCCACCCAAATGCGCGGTCATGCGCGCCGATCCAAGCCGCATCACCGGGGTACGGTGCAGCGCATCTTGCAAGGCGGCGGCACGGGCCTGCATCGCGGCAAGCGTGACCAAAGAGATGTCGGTCTGGGTCATGTCAGGGGTGCCTTCGGTGGAGAGACCAAGGCCCTCATGGGTACCCGCAGCCAGTTGAATGTCAACCGGGCCAGTCGGGCTGGCCCGGTTGCATGTTGTGGCCCAGCGGCCCCTATGCGCCGGTTTTTTTCGCAGAAGATACACCGCCTTCAAAGAGGTTGGGGCGGACGTATTCGCACGGCGCTTCTTGCATTTCCAGATGCAGCCCGGTGCCGGTGTAGGGATGGGCGCGGGCCAGATCCTCATCGAACTCGATGCCAAGGCCGGGGGCGTCAGGCACGATCACATAGCCCTCTTCCCATTTGATCGTGTTCTTGATCAGCTTGAGGTGGAAGGTGCCGCCGGTTTCGATCGTCTCGACCATCAACAGATTGGGGATCGAGGCGCCAAGCTGTACATTGGCCGCCCATTCCACGGGGCCTGCGTAAAGATGAGGTGCCATCTGTGCGGTGAAAACCTCTGCTATTGCCGCGATTTTCTTGCATTCCCAGATGCCACCCGCACGGCCAAGGGCGGGTTGCAAGATGCGCGCCCCACCGGTGCGCAAAACGGTTGCGAATTCGGCCTTGGTTGTGAAGCGTTCGCCGGTGGCCACCGGGATGCGGACGGCCTTTTGCACCTCGGCGAAATCCAGCAAGTTATCTGGCGGGATCGGCTCTTCGTACCAAAGCGGCCCGTAGGGTTCCAACGCCTGCCCCATGCGGATCGCTCCGGCGATGTTGAACTGACCATGGGTGCCGAACAAAAGATCAGCCCGGTCACCGACCGCATCCCGGATCGCCTTGCAAAACGCGACCGAGCGGGTGATGTCAGAGCCTGAAGGATCATGCCCGCCGCGGATCGTATAGGGCCCGGCAGGGTCAAATTTGATCGCCGAAAAGCCCATGTCGACAAAGCGTAAGGCCGCCTCGGCGGCGGCATCAGGGCTTACCCAGAAATCGGCGCTTTCCTTGCCCGGCGCGGGGTAAAGATAGGTATAGCTGCGCAAGCGTTCATTCATCTTGCCGCCCAAAAGCGCGTGCACCGGCCGCCCACGCGCCTTGCCGATAATGTCCCAACAGGCAATTTCCAGCCCCGAGAAGGCCCCCATCACCGTCAGATCAGGCCGCTGGGTAAAGCCCGAGGAATAGACGCGGCGGAACATCAGCTCGATGTTCTCGGGGTTTTCGCCGGCCATATGGCGGTTAAACACATCCTCGATCACCGCTTCCATCACCTTGGGGCTGACCGACGAGGCGTAGCATTCGCCGTAACCGACAATGCCGTCATCGGTGGTCAGCTTGGTGAATATCCAGTAACGCCCGCCCCAGCCCGGCGCGGGTGGGGCCACGATGAAAACCTCAAGATCTTTCAACTTCATTCAGTTACTCCTTATCGGTCTGGCTGTCTGGTTATGCCTCAGGCTGTCTGGGTCTCGCGCTTGTCTGCGACAAGAAGGGCGACGCAAATCACCATCATCACCGCCGAAAGCAAAAATGGAGCGCCGGGCGCATAGATCGGGGTGCCGGGCTTGGTGAAGAACCAAAAGATCGCGGTCATGATCATCGGCGCCACCCCCATGGCAAGCGATGAGACAGAGCTGACCACGCCTTGCAATTCACCTTGCTGATTGTCGGGCGTGCCATTGGCCATCAGCCCTTGCAAGGCCGGGCCAGCAATGCCTGCGATTGCCGCGACCGGGGTGAAGGCCAGCGCCCAGAAGCCCGAGGTGACAAAGCCGTAAAAGCCGAAGGTCGCAACCTCTAGCCCGATCCCGTAGCCTGCTGTGCGCCGCTCACCCCAGGCGCGGATCGCGGGGGCCACGCCCAGCGATTGGACCAGCGCCATGCTGATCCCGAATGCGGCCAGCGACATGCCGTTCCACCACGCATCCCAGCCAAACCGTTCGGTGCCGAAAAACACCCAGACCGAGCCATAGACCTGAAAGGCCAAGGTGTAGAAGAACATGATCACCAGATAACGTGTCATGCCCGGCAGATGGCCGATGGCGCGAAATGCCGCAAAGGGGTTGGCGCGGGCGATCTGGAAGGGCCGGCGGTTTTCGGGACGCAGGCTTTCGGGCAAGACTGCAAGCCCGAAGGCCAGATTGGCCGCCGCAATCCCGGCCGCAAGCCAGAAGGGCGCGCGGGTTCCAAATTCGGCGGCAAGCCCCCCCAAGACCGGACCCAGAATGAAGCCAAGGCCGAAAGCCGCGCCGATATAGCCGTAAACCCGCGCGCGCTGATCCTTCGGGGTGATATCGGCGACAAAGGCATTGGCGGTTGTATAGGTCGCCGCCGACAGGCCCGCCACCAGACGGCCGATCAGCAAGATCCAGACCGAGCCTGCCAAGGCCATGATCAGATAGTCAAAGGCCATGACCCC
>JBAUHP010000290.1:0-6499 GCA_049680345.1 Albidovulum sp.
CCTTGCACCGTTCCGCTGATCGGCCTGTGGACATGGCCGGCAAAAAGATGCTTGGCGCCGGAATAGTCACCAAGAATTGAAAGCAGATCCTCTGCCCCCTCCATCGGCGGCTGATCTTGCATCGGCAGGCCCAGAAGCATCGGCGGGTGATGCGAAAAGACATAGACGGGCCGATTGTGCGCCTGTTTCAGCCGGGCGCGCAGCCAATCAAGCCGCGTGGCGCAAAGCTCTCCGCCATCCGAACCGGTCTTGAGTGTATCAAGGCAAAGAATGACACCTTCGCTGGTTGGCAGGGCATATTGCACGAAATCCGCCATCACCTTTGGCGGCAGTGGCAAGGCCGCGCAAAACAGCGCACGATCATCGTGATTGCCAACCATTGGCAAGACGGGAATGCGCAAGTCAGCCAGCAAGGCCGCCAGTGCTGCATAATCGGTCTGCGTTGCCCGATCGACCATATCGCCCGAGATGATACAGACATCTGCATCGTCGTGATGATGATTGATGAAGTCTATGGCCGCCCGCAGCCTGATGCGGGGGTCGTGGCCAAGAACATCCCCCTCAGCGACGAAATGCAGGTCGGACATCCAAATGGCTTTGAACACGGTGTTCTCCTAGTAATTCGGTTCATATACCGGATTCCCCCGCGAAGACGCCGCTTAAAGCGTGGCTTCGTCGTAGATCCGGCACAGATCGCCGCCCCACGCACCTTGGTAGCGCTCCAACCAGCGGTCCGCCTGCACCTTGCCTGTGGCAAGGCTTGTCATCAGCGGCGCAAGCTGGCTTTCCTCGCCCAAGCCCCGCGCCTGAAGGCCCGCTTGCGACAGATCCACCGCCGCGCGCGCAAGATCAATCAGCTTCACGCCGCCCGCTTCGCCCTGAAGACCCGAGACCGAGGCCGCAACCCGCAAACCCTCGCGGGTATCCGCGTCAAACCCCTTGACCAGATCCCAAGCGGCATCAAGCGCGCCTTGGTCATACATCAGCCCCACCCAAAACGCGGGCAGTGCAACAATGTGATCGGCGTCGCCCACATCGGCACCGCGCATTTCAATGTATTTCTTCACCCGCGCTTCAGGGAAAACCGTGGTCATATGATCGGCCCAATCCGAGAGCGTGGGCTTTTCGCCCGGCAATGCAGGCAATTGGCCCTTGAGGAAATCGCGGAACGACTGGCCCAACGCGTCAATATATTTGCCGTCGCGGTAGACGAAATACATCGGCACATCCAAAACCCAATCAACATAGGCCTGATAGCCCATGCCATCCTCGAACGCGAAGGGCAGCATACCGGTGCGGCTGGCATCCAGATCGCGCCAGATACGCGAACGCCAGCTTTTGTGGCCGTTCACCTGGCCCTCGAAAAACGGGGAAGAGGCGAAAAGCGCGGTCGCCAAAGGCTGCAAAGCCAGCGACACGCGCAGTTTTTTGACCATGTCGGCCTCAGATGCGAAATCAAGGTTCACCTGGACCGTGCAGGTCCGGTACATCATCTGTGTGCCATGGGTGCCGACCCGGCCCATGTAATCCGTCATCAGCCGGTAGCGCCCTTTGGGCATCATCGGCATGTCTTGATGGCTCCAGCATGGTGCGGCACCCAGGCCCAGGTGGCGGATGCCCATGGGCTCTGCCACCGCCTTGACCTCGGCCAGATGTGCCTCAAGCTCGGCGCGGACCTCATGGACCGAGGTCAGCGGCGCGCCGGAAAGCTCAAACTGGCCGCCGGGTTCAAGGCTGACGTTGGCGCCGTTCTTGGTCAGGCCGATGATGTGATCTTGCTCCATCACCGGATCCCAGCCGAAGGTGTCGCGCAGCCCCTCAAGCAGGGCGCGGACAGAACGAGGCCCGTCATAGGGCACAGGTGCCAAAGTGTCGGTCAGATAGCCGAATTTTTCATGCTCAGTGCCAATGCGCCAATCGGCTTGCGGCTTGGCGCCGCTTTCCATGTACTCGGCCAATTGTTCGAACCGTTCGATCGGGCCACCACCGGATTGGGGAATCGACATGAGGGGCTCCGATCTATTCTTCGTTTGGGAGGGTAGAGGTGGCGCGGCGCGGCGGTCAAGTCAAGGCCACCTTTGGCGGGCAGCTCCAAAGAAGTTGCGTATCCGCATGTCCGTCCAGTGCTGCGGCTATCACCGACATATCCGCACCCGGTAATGTCGCGAATGCATCAAAGAGCTGTTCGGCACCGGCCGCGTTGGCTGGGATGATCAAAATCTGACCATCGGCCTGACGAAGTCGCCAGTGCCTTTGGCCCTGCAGGCGGATCATGCGCAGCTCTGCCAGTTCGCGCAGTGCCAGATAGCCGCCGAAGTTGGGGCCAAGATATCCCACTTGCCCTTCATCCACCTCAACCACGCCTGGTGCACCCACGGGCCGCTGAAACCGCAAGCGGCGCAGGGCTATGACCACCCAGCCTGTCGCCAAAACCACAACGGCCCCGCCAAGCGGCACGAAAAAGTAACCGCCCAGTGCCAACAGCCATAGACCAAGCCCGATTGCGGCCACCGCAGCACCAGCCTCTTTCCATCTGGTCAAGACCGCCACAGCCTCGGGGCGCAAAAAGCTCATGATTGCCAATCCCCAAGATGCGCCTGCCACAGCGTCAGCAATGCAATTGCCGCTGTCTCGGCGCGCAAGATGCGTGGCCCGAGTGCAACGGGCACCACGTAGGGCAATGCGCGCAGGGTTTCGCGTTCACTGTCCGAAAAACCGCCCTCGGGGCCTACCAAAACCGCCCATGGCCCTGCCTTGGCCGTGGCGATGGGGTTTGCAAAGTGCTGCGGGCAGCGGGCCGCAGATTCGTCGGCCCACAGGATCTTGCGCGCCGGATCCCAGCCCGCGATTACCTTCTTGAGCGGCGCAAGAACCGCCACTCCGGGCAAATGCATCGCACCGCATTGCTCGGCCGCTTCGCGCACATGCGCCTCGGCCTTGTCTTGCCGCATACGGTCAGAATTGGTGAAATCAGTGCCCACGGGCATGATCCGCGACGCCCCCAGTTCAACCGCCTTTTCCACGATCATGTCGGTGCGCGCCTTTTTCACCGGCGCAAACAACAGCCAAAGATCGGGTGCGGGCAGTTGCGGGCGGCTTTGCGCCAGACACCCAAGCACCCCGCCGCGCCGCGCCAGGCTTTTGACTTCGGCCAGCCATTCGCCGTCGCGCCCGTTGAAAACCAATAGCTGCGCGCCCACGGTTTCGCGCATCACCGAAAAAAGGTAATGTGCTTGCGCCTCGCTGAGGGCAAATTCTTGCCCCGACCCAAGCGGATGGTCTACACAGAGCCTGATCTTCGCCATTGCCGCCATTCCTTTAACCGAGGCCGAACTTATGACCCCGTCGTCCCAAAAGCCAGAGGCCGCAGGTCAGGTCGCCGATGCCTTGCAAGGCAATTGGGTTGACCTTTATGCACCAGACCGGATGCGCCCCTTCTTGCGCCTGTCGCGCGCCGACCGTCCGATCGGCACGTGGCTGTTGCTTTTGCCCTGCTGGTGGGGCCTTGGGCTGGCGGCGATGGGGGATGGCTGGCGGCTTTGGGATATCTGGATTGCGCTGGGCTGTGCGTTGGGGGCGTGGCTGATGCGCGGGGCAGGATGCACCTGGAATGACATCACCGACCGCGATTTTGACGCGGCGGTTGCGCGCACCAGATCGCGGCCGATCCCTTCGGGGCAGGTGAGTGTCAAACAAGCGCTGTTGTGGATGTTCGTGCAAATGGCGCTCGCGGGGGGGATCTTGCTGTCTTACAACGCCGCGACCATTGCTTTGGGGCTATCTTCGCTTGGGCTTGTTGCCATCTACCCCTTTGCCAAGCGCTTTACCTGGTGGCCGCAACTGTTTTTGGGCCTTGCGTTCAATTGGGGCGTTATCGTCGCCTATACCGCCCATGCGGGCTGGCCGGGGTTGCCCGCGATCTTGCTTTATCTTGCCGGTATCGGCTGGACGCTGTTTTACGACACGATCTATGCCCATCAAGACAAGGAAGACGATGTGTTGATCGGGGTGAAATCCACAGCGCGGCTATTTGGCGATTCGACCGGAAAGTGGCTCGCGGTTTTTCTGGTCACCACTGTAGTCTTGATGGCGGGCGCGATTGTGGCCGCACTTTTGCCGGATGCCAGCGTGGCACAGCTGGGGCTGGGGCTTATTGCACCATGGGCCGTGGGGTGGCACCTTTGGTGGCAATTGCGCAAGCTTGACACCGCTGATCCGGCCAATTGCCACCGGCTGTTTTTGAGCAACCGCGATACCGGGCTGATTGCTGCGCTGTTTCTTGCCCTGGCGGCTTTCCTTTGATTGATCCTTGCGGCTGGGAGTCGTAAGGAAGGCATCGTGAATTGTTCAAGGTTACCGCGTTGAAAATAACACGTCCCACAAAGCTGCCCAAAACCGCAATGATCCCGCTGGTGTTCGTGCTGACCGGGTTATTGTGCTTTTTGCTGTCGATCTGGACGGTTTCAGCAATTGAACGCTTCTCAAAACTCGGGGTCCGGCGGGTGCTGACCGAGGCTGGGCATGCTTGGGTTGAAGTCGGTTCGGACGGGCTGCAGGTTACATTGTCGGGCACGGCACCCACCGAAGCCATGCGTTTTCGCGCCCTTGCCATAGCGGGCCAGGTTGTGGATGCGGCGCGGCTGCGTGATGCGATGGATGTGGCGGACCGTGCGGTGATTGCCGCACCCACATTTTCGATCGAGATTTTGCGCAATGATGATGGGATCTCATTGATCGGCCTCGCGCCTGCCGAAATGGACCGGGCGCCTATATTGGCGGATCTGGAACGAATGGCGGCCGGGGCGCCGGTAACCGACATGCTGGAAAGTGCCGAATACAAGGCCCCGGAGAACTGGGACTCGTCGGTAAAGTTCGCCGTCACTGCGCTTAGAACCCTGCCGCGCTCAAAAATCTCGGTCGAGGCCGGTCAGGTCTCGATCACCGCCATCAGCGACAGTGCCGCCCAAAAGATCAATTTCGAAACCGACTTGCGGCGCAAGGCACCCGAGGGCGTGAAGGTCACATTGGATATCTCGGCGCCGCGACCGGTGATCGCGCCTTTCACGCTGCGCTTCTTGATCGACGACAGCGGCGCGCGCTTTGATGCATGTTCAGCCGCCAGCGATCAAGCCGCGATGCGCATCATGGCCGCCGCCATAGATGCTGGCGCAAGCCCCAATTCGGTCTGCACCATTGGGCTTGGCGTTCCCTCGCCCGAATGGGCGGATGCCGTGGTGCTTGGCCTGAAGGCGATGAAAGACATCGGCCACGGGTCGATCACTTTTTCGGATGCAGATGTCGCCTTGCTGGCAGAAGCGGATGTGCCGCAAGACGTTTTCGATGCCGCTGTGGGCGCGCTTGAATCCAATCTGCCTGATGTGTTCTCGCTGCACGCCACTTTGGCCGAGCCTGCGACGGGTGCCAAAACCAGCGGCCCGATCGAGTTTTCCGCAACGCTATCGGCCGAAGGGCGGGTTGATCTGCGCGGGCGTGTCAGTGATGCCATGTCGCGCGATGCGGTGGAAAGCTTTGCCAAAGCCCGGTTTGGTGTCGATGCCGTGCGTCCGGCAACGCGGCTTGACGAAAACCTGCCTGAAGGCTGGCCTGCCCGGGTTCTGGTGGCGTTGGAAGCCTTGGGCGAATTGCGCAGCGGCAAGGTGGTCGTGACCCCTGAACAGATCAGCATTCAAGGGATCACCGGTTCTCAGGAAAGCTCGGGCAATGTCGCGCGGATCTTGTCGTCG
This sequence comes from Albidovulum sp., assembly GCA_049680345.1. GTDB lineage: Bacteria > Pseudomonadota > Alphaproteobacteria > Rhodobacterales > Rhodobacteraceae > TMP-24. The sequence continues at coordinate 5,745 of JBAUHP010000290.1, forward strand.
CGCCTGGGCGAGGGTGGCAATTACGCGATCAACGTCGAATACGAAGCGGCCCTTGATCCCTTGCTGGGCCTGCCGACAGACGAAGAATGTATCGACCAGATCAATCAAGCGCTTGCGGCCAAAAAGATAAATTTTGAGCCGGGGTCAGCGGTGATTGAACCCGACTCCATGCAAACAATCGACAAGATTGCCGAGCTGATGAAAGACTGCTCTGATTTCCCGATGGAGATCGGCGGCCATACCGATGCGCAGGGCCGCGAGGAAATGAACCTGGCGCTAAGCGATCAGCGCGCGCGGGCGATCATCGTGGCCTTGCAGTCACGCCGGGTGCTGACCGGGCATCTGGAGGCCGTTGGATATGGTGAAACGACGCCGATTGAGGCCAATAATACCGAAGCCGGGCGGGAAGCGAACCGCCGGATTGAATTTCGCCTGCTAAAGCCTTCCTCTGGCGAAGCGGCGCCAGATGCCGGGGAAGATACGGGGCAAGATGCAACAACCTCCGTTTCCGTGCAGACCCCGGATGCAACCACACCGCGCCCCAAACCCCGCCCGCCGACACTTGACCAAGCCGAATAACGCCGCAGATGGCACCGCCCATAGCGCTGCCGCCAAGAAAAACGAAAGGCCGACATGAACAGGACCGAATTCATCACGGCGATGACCATCGTACTCTTCATTGCCTTCGGGCTTGGATGGTTCGCGTCATGGCTTGTCCATCGGCTGACGCGTGTGACCCAAGCCGAGATCAGTGA
>JBAUHP010000291.1:0-3156 GCA_049680345.1 Albidovulum sp.
TGGGCAAGCATCGCTATCTGACCGGGCCCAAGATCACCGAAGCCGACTGGCGCTTGTTCACCACGCTGATCCGCTTTGATCCGGTCTATGTCGGGCATTTCAAATGCAACCTGCGCCGGATTGCCGATTACCCGAACCTTTCAGCCTATCTCCACGACCTCTTTGAGCAACCCGGCGTGGCCGCGACGGTTCATATGGACCATATCAAAAAGCATTATTACGGCAGCCATGCCTCGATCAACCCAACCGGTATTGTGCCGATGGGACCGGAAATTGACCTTAGCATTCAGGGCATTAAGGGGTCTTCACAGCAATAGGTGTGAAATGGTGCTGTGAGAGAGGATTGAACTCTCGACCTCACCCTTACCAAGGGTGTGCTCTACCACTGAGCTACCACAGCATGCTGGCGTGCGCCGCGTGTTAGACGGAAAAAAATCTTTGCGCAAGCGCAATCTGGACCCTTTCGGGCTTCCGGGTTAGGAAGGGCGCATGGAACCCAAGACAGGCAAAAATTCCGCTGCCATGGCCCGCGACGAACGGCGCAAGGCGGCATTGCGGGCCAATCTGCAGCGTCGTAAGGCGCAAGCAAGGGCCCGGGATGACGCAACAGTGGATGGTGGCGAAGAGCCGATAGAAGAAAAAGAAAGCTGAGGCAGGCAGATGGATTCAATATTGGTGCGCGGTGGCGCCGAACTTAAGGGTGCGATCCCCATCGCGGGGGCCAAGAACGCATGCCTCGCGCTGATGCCCGCAACTTTGCTGAGTGATGAGCCGCTGACGCTGACCAATGCACCGCGCTTGTCGGATATCAAGACCATGACCCAGCTGTTGCAATCGCTGGGGGCCGAGGTGACGACCATGCAAGGCGGCCAGGTTCTGGCGCTTTCTTCGCATGACCTGACCAATCTGACTGCGGATTATGAGATTGTGCGCAAGATGCGGGCGTCAAATCTGGTGCTTGGGCCATTGCTGGCAAGGGCAGGGCGGGCGGTTGTGTCTTTGCCCGGCGGCTGTGCGATTGGCGCGCGCCCGATGGATTTGCATATCTCGGGGCTAGAGGCTTTGGGCGCGGTGATCGAGCTTAAGGACGGCTATTTGCATGCCGATGCGCCGGGGGGCCTGAAAGGCGCTGTGATTGATCAGCGCTTCGCCTCAGTCGGGGCCACCGAAAACATCGTGATGGCGGCGACTTTGGCCAAGGGCACCACGGTCTTGAACAATGCCGCACGCGAGCCCGAGATCGTTGATCTGGTCAAATGCCTGCGCGCCATGGGCGCCCATATTGATGGCGAAGGGACCGGCACCATCACCATCGAGGGGGTTGCGCGCCTGCACGGTGCGACCCATCAGGTCGTGGCCGACCGTATCGAACTTGGCACCTATATGATCGCCCCTGCAATTGCCGGCGGTGAGGTAGAGCTTTTGGGTGGCCGCCGCGCCCTTTTGCCGGCGTTTTGCGAAAAGCTCGAGGAAGCCGGGATGGTGATCACCGAGACCAAGGCAGGCCTGAAAGTTGCACGCTCCAACGGCCGCGCCCATGCGGTCAATGTGAAGACCGAGGTTTTTCCGGGCTTTCCCACCGATCTGCAAGCGCAGATGATGGCGCTTATGTGCACGGCCGATGGCACCAGCGTTCTGGAAGAAACCATTTTTGAGAATCGCTTCATGCATGCGCCCGAACTGATGCGCATGGGCGCCCAGATCGACGTGCATGGCGGCCATGCCACGGTGACCGGGGTGGGCCAGCTTAAGGGCGCACCGGTGATGGCCACCGATTTGCGCGCGTCCGTATCGCTGATCCTTGCGGGGCTTGCCGCCGAAGGGGAAACACTGGTCAAACGCGTCTATCACCTTGACCGCGGCTATGAGCGGGTAGAAGAAAAGCTGTCGGCCTGCGGTGCGCAGATCGAACGGATCAAGGAAGAGTAAGCCAGTGGCAGATGCAAATTTCGCGGATGGGGCTGAACAGGCACTGGTCTTGAAGGCCGAAGCACCCCAAGACGTTGCCGTCATGTCGGCACTGATCCAAGATGCGGTGCTGCCCGCCTGCGAAATGCGCTGGGACCGCAAGGCCGCGACATTGGCCTTGCTGATCAATCGCTTTCGCTGGGAAGACCGCGCCGCCGCCGAAACCGGCAAGCGCCCCTATGAACGGGTGCGCGCGTTGCTGGCGATCGGCGATGTGCGCGCCGTGGCCTCGCAAGGGATTGAACGCGGCGATGCCGATACGGTCTTGTCGATCCTGTCGCTGACCTGGGAACCGGGCGAGGACGGCACCGGGCGCGTGGTTTTGACGCTGGCCGGTGACGGTGCAATCAAGGCCGAGGTTGAATGCCTGAACCTCACGCTCAAAGACGTCACCCGCCCCTATGTGGCGCCCTCAGGCCATGTGCCGGACCATCCGCAGTAACCTCGGGGGCGCGCAAATTCTCCGCTAGGCGCCGGTCACCGGCGGCCCAAAGCGCTGGATCATCCGCTCTCTTATCTGATCGCGCGCTTGGCGGTAGGCGGCAAGCTTGGCCTCGCGCGCGTCGCCAATGCCCGTAGGGTCAAGGATCGGCCAATACTCCACCTCAAGGTGGAAAAATCTCGTAAACTCAAGGGCTTGTCTCTGGCTTGCGGGCGACAGGGCAACGACAAGATCAAACCCCGAAAGATCATCGCCCCATTGCTGCATCTCATCAAAACTGCGCGAACGGTGGCGCGACAGCTCAATCCCCAATTCGGCGCAAACCGCGATGGAAAAACCGTCGATCTCCATATCGCTTTTGACACCGGCCGATTGCACATAGGCGGCATGGCCGTAGTACTTCTTCATCATGCCCTCGGCCATGGGCGAACGGACCGCGTTGTGATCGCAGCAAAACAGAACCGAACTTGGAAGCTTGTCCGCGCCCAATTCAGCCCCCGAAATGCAAGACGCAGATAAGCGTGAACAGACGCCGCGCCGTGTCTATATCAAGATCCGCCTTGCCCTCCAGCCGCTCTTGCAGCACCCGCGCGCCTTCATTGTGAATGCCGCGCCTTGCCATGTCGATGGCCTCGATCTGGGCGGGCGGCAGGCGCTTGACCGCTTCAAAATAGCTTTCGCAGATCTGAAAGTAATCCTTCACAACCTGCCGGAACGGCCCAAGGCTCAGATGAAATTCGGTGATT